>JAGPVP010000036.1 GCA_018066965.1 Zhongshania sp.
ATGTAGTATTCGCGCTCTTTGTTCGGTACGGGCCCTATAGGCGAGAAACATGAAAACCTTAAGCGCAAAACCCAGTGACGTAATACACGACTGGTACGTAGTAGACGCCGCCGAAAAAACATTGGGTCGTTTGGCCAGTGAAATTGCGCATCGTTTGCGCGGTAAGCATAAGCCTGAATACACGCCTCATGTTGATACTGGCGATTATATCGTTGTCGTTAACGCGGAAAAAATTCGCGTTACAGGCAACAAAGCAACTGGCAAAATCTATCATCATCACACTGGTTATCCAGGTGGATTGAAGTCTATAAGCTTCGAAAAGTTGATCGATAAAGCCCCTGAGCGCGTGATCCAAGGTGCGGTAAAGGGTATGTTACCCAAAAATCCGCTGGGTCGTGCAATGTTTAAAAAATTGAAAGTCTACGCTGGAACTGAGCATCCCCACACTGCCCAGCAACCAGTTGAACTGAATATCTAACGGAAGCGCACTATGTCAGCCACCCAGTATTACGGTACAGGTCGCCGTAAAACCTCCTCAGCTCGTGTATTCCTGAAAGCAGGAACAGGTGCTATTTCAGTTAATGCCCGTACTCTTGATCAATACTTTGGTCGCGAAGTTGCGCGTATGATCGTTCGTCAGCCGCTTGAGCTGGTCGAAATGGCTGAAAAGTTTGATGTGACTGTAACTGTTAGCGGTGGTGGTAGTTTTGGCCAAGCTGGCGCAATTCGTCACGGCATTACTCGTGCTCTGATGGAGTACGACGAAGGTCTGCGCAGCGGTCTGCGTAAAGCTGGCTTCGTTACCCGAGATTCTCGCGAAGTTGAGCGTAAGAAAGTCGGTCTGCGTAAAGCACGTAAGAAGCCGCAATTCTCCAAGCGTTAACCGCGACGGCCGCCAGGCCTGTGGAGATTGCCGCTACGGCACTCGGAAAACGCCCACGAGCTATTATGTGGGCGTTTTTTTTTGCTCAAGTAAAGATGCAACTAAAGGTCTTTGCCGTGCATTAATGTTGTCAGTAAGGGCCAAGTTCATTACTATTTGGCCCATTTGGAATTTTGGATTTGGTACCGTTTGAGAGAGGCGGGGCCAGCCTGAGTTTTCGTATATTATGGGGGAATCGTCATGAGTAATGACGGCATAAATACAGGGCGTCGACGTTTTCTGACGGCCGCCACATCAGTTGTGGGCGCCGCAGGAGCTGTCGGTATTGCGACACCATTCGTCGGATCTTGGAATCCTAGCGCTAAAGCAAAAGCTGCGGGCGCGCCGGTAAAGGCTGATATTGGTAAGCTAGAACCGGGTCAGATGATTGTTGTTGAATGGCGTGGTAAGCCGGTTTATGTGGTGCGCCGCACCGAAGAGCAAATTGCTGGCCTAAAGCAGCTTGATCAATATTTAAAGGATCCTGATTCAAATGGGTCTGACCAGCCAACATATGTTGATTCAGCAACGCGCGCTATTCGTCCTGAATACCTTGTCCTCGTTGGCTTGTGTACACATTTAGGCTGCGCGCCTAAGCATCACCCAGAAGTTGGTGTTCCCGATTTGGGCGGCAAGTCATGGCTTGGTGGTTTCTTCTGCCCATGCCATGGTTCGCGTTTTGATTTGGCGGGACGTGTTTATCAAGGTTCGCCTGCGTCTCAAAACCTTGTTGTTCCTCCGTACTCATACGAGGGTGACAATGTGCTTGTTATCGGTGTTGATCAGGGGGCTGCGTAATGGTCAAAATGTTAGTGGGTCTGCGTGACTGGGTTGATGCCCGCCTACCTATTATGCGTGCGTGGGATACCCATATGGGTAAATACTACGCGCCGAAAAACTTTAATTTCTGGTATTTCTTCGGTGTTCTATCGCTAGTTGTGCTGGTAAACCAGCTGCTTACTGGCGTTTGGTTGACCATGAGTTTTACCCCTAGCTCTGAAGAAGCGTTCCGTTCTGTTGAATACATCATGCGGGATGTTGAGTTTGGCTGGATTATCCGCTACATGCACTCCACCGGCGCTTCGGCGTTCTTTGTGGTGGTCTACCTGCATATGTTCCGCGGCTTAATTTATGGATCGTATAAAAAACCTCGGGAATTGATCTGGGTTTTCGGTATGTT
This sequence comes from Zhongshania sp., assembly GCA_018066965.1. Taxonomy (GTDB): domain Bacteria; phylum Pseudomonadota; class Gammaproteobacteria; order Pseudomonadales; family Spongiibacteraceae; genus Spongiibacter. The sequence continues at coordinate 2,103 of JAGPVP010000036.1, forward strand.
CATTTTCCTCGCGTTGATGGCCGAAGCCTTTGTGGGCTACGTGCTGCCATGGGGTCAAATGTCCTACTGGGGTGCGCAGGTTATTATCTCCTTGTTCGGCGCTATTCCGGTTGTGGGCGAGGATATCGTACAGTGGATTCGTGGTGATTACCTGATCTCAGGTATCACGCTGAACCGCTTCTTTGCACTTCACGTCGTTGCACTGCCAATCGTACTGATTGCCTTGGTGGTATTACACCTTCTGGCGCTGCACGAAGTAGGATCAAACAACCCTGACGGTGTTGAAATTAAGAAGAACAAGGATGCCAATGGTATTCCTTTGGACGGCGTTGCTTTCCATCCTTATTACACCGTGCATGATTTAACGGCGATCGCGGTATTTATGTTCGTCTTCGCGGCGATTATCTTCTTTGGCCCAGAAATGGGTGGCTATTTCATCGAATATGCTAACTTCGAAATTGCTAATGGTCTGAAGACGCCGGAGCACATCGCACCAGTTTGGTACTTCACGCCGTTTTATTCGGTATTGCGCGCAGTGCCAGATAAGTTGCTTGGTTTCATTGCCTTCGGTGCCTCGGTTGCAATTCTGTTCTTGTTGCCATGGTTAGATCGCAGTCCAGTGAAGTCGATTCGCTATAAAGGTCGTGTGAGCAAAGCCGCTATCTTGATTTTTGTTGCTTCATTCCTGATCTTAGGTGTACTTGGTGTGAAAGCGCCGACGGAAGCGCGGACTTTGTTGGCGCGTATTTGCTCGGTTATCTATTTTGCTTTCTTCATTCTCATGCCTTTCTGGACTAAGTGGGAAGCCACTAAGCCAGAGCCGACTCGCACTACCGATGGTGGTATGGGCTTCTGGAAGAGCATGCTAGTGTTGCTGGCAGTTATTGTTCTAACAGTGTTGCCGCTTAAAGCTGCTGGATCTGAGTCGGCTTTTGACTGTGGCACTATGGCTTGTGATCATATTGATACTGACGTGACTGATAAGGCATCGCTGCAAAGCGGTGCTAAGACCTATATGAACTACTGTATGGGTTGTCATTCACTTGAGTACGGCCGCTACCAGCGTACCGCCGATGATCTTGGGATTCCGGTAGATTTGTTTGAGCAACATTTGAAATTTGATGCTGATGCGAAAATTGGCTCGCTGATGACCAACTCTATTGCGGCTGCAGATGCAAAAAAGTGGTTTGGCGCAGCGCCGCCTGATCTAACTTTGGTTGCTCGTGCTCGTGGCACAGATTGGTTGTACACCTACCTGCGTACTTTCCATTCTGATTCTTCACGTCCTTGGGGTGTGAATAATAAAGTCTTTAAAGACGTGGGCATGCCCCATGTTTTGGCTGAGCTGCAGGGTATGCCTCAGTGCGCACCTGGCCCAGTTCATGCTCATAATGGCGGCATATTGCGCGATCCATTAACGGGTGACGATGTGTTATTTGGCGAAGACGGCAAAGCATTGAATCCCTGTGGTAGCTTTACCTATTTACCTGAGGGCAGTTTGAGTCCGGCTGAATATGATAAAGTGGTCTACGACTTGGTTAATTTCTTAGATTACGTAGGTGAACCAGCGCAAGCGAAAAGTAAGCGCATTGGTGGCTTTGTATTACTGTTTATTGCCTTGTTCTTTGTATTCACTTACTTGTTAAACCGTGAATACTGGAAGGATGTGCATTAAAAATTTGCTACTTGTTTCTGCGTTTACGTAAAGGCAGGTATTAGTTGGCGGGCGGCTCTATATGGAGCTGCCCGTTTGTTGTTTTAGTTTATTAATTTGAGGTGCGATCAATGGGCGTTGTAGCCAAGCGTTCTACCATGACGTTCTTTTCCGACGCAGCAAGTCATTATTGCCATCGGGTGAGAATTGTATTGGCCGAAAAAGGCGTGACTGTTGATATCGTCGATGTGCAGCCGGATAACCTGCCGGAAGAAGTCGCCGAACTGAATCCCTATAATTCTTTACCGACGCTGGTCGATCGCGATTTAGCGCTGTATGAATCTAAAGTGATGATGGAGTATTTGGATGAGCGGTTTCCACACCCTCCGTTGCTGCCTGTCTATCCGGTAGCTCGTGGTGAAAGCCGTCAGTTTATATACCGCATCGAACGTGACTGGTGCCGTTTGGTTGACGAGCTGATTTCAGGTGCAAATCCTAAGAATGCAGAAAAGGCGCGGAAAGAATTACGTGATGGTTTATTAACTGTGGCGCCAATTTTTGCTGAAAAGCCATTTTTCATGAGCGAGGAATTCACTTTAGTTGATTGCTGTTTAGCGCCTATTTTGTGGCGTTTACCGCAATTGGGTGTGGTTATTCCGCAAACTCGTCAGTCAAAACCTTTGTTTGATTACATGGATCGCCTGTTTGAGCGCCCTGCTTTCCAAGAAAGTTTGACCGAGAAAGAGCGTGAACTTCGTAGTGAGGCGTCAGTAGCCTAAGCCGCTGGTTGAAATTGTATGGCAATGACGTCTAGTCGTCCCTATATGATCCGGGCAATTTATGAGTGGGTGCTGGATAATAACTGCACCCCCTACATTTTGTTGGATGCGCTGCGTGACGGTGTTTTTGTTCCGCAGCAGTATGTGCAAGATGGTCAAATTGTTCTGAATATATCGCCGTCTGCGGTAATGGGCTTGAATGTCGGCAACGACATGATTAGCTTTAGCGGTCGCTTTGGCGGAGTTTCTCAGGAGGTCAGTGCGCCAGTTGGTGCGGTATTAGGGGTTTATGCGAAAGAAAATGGGCAAGGAATGCTGTTTGATGCCGAAGACCCTGCGCCAGCGCCGGTTCCGCCGTCGGGTTCTCGTCCAACTGCGACATTAAGCAAACTGCCTTCTAAGTCTAAGCCGCCCAGCCTTAAAGTTGTTAAGTAGGCTGCTTAGACGCCTGTTGTGTTTAGCGACAGGCATCTAAGTTCTAGTAATATTCAAACACTCGCACCACTTTTTGCACACCGCTGGTTTCGCTAGTAATTGTTGCGGCGGTGTCTGATTCTGCCTTTGACACTAAACCCATCAAATAAACGATACCATTCTCTGTGACTACCTTAATTTTAGAGGCATCTAATTGCTCGTTAAGGGACAGTCGGCTTTTTACTTTAGTGCTTATCCATGTGTCATTGCTGCGTACGAGCATGCTGATATCGGTGCCGGTGGACAATTCATTGTGTACTTTGCGTACTTTTTTAACACCAGCGGTAATCTCACCGGCGAGCTGTCTTAATCCGTCGTCGGGGGCGTTCCCTGTAAGTAACACAATGCCGTTGTGACTAGTGGCGCTAATGCGAGAAGCTTTTAACGCTGGGTTGGCTTTGTTGAGGTTAACTAATACTTTGGTTTCAATAATTTCATCATCTACATAGCTCCCAAGGCTTCTGCTGCCGGGGTCATCGGCTATTGGTTCATCCGTGGTTGCGGTGATGATTTGGCTGCAGGCGCTCATGAGTAACGCAAACGTTAAAGTAGTGCTAAGTCGTGTCAGTGTATTCATGGGTGTGGTGTTCCGAATAGTTGGGTGTCTATTAATTCGCACAGGCTGTGCACCGCAATGAGCTGCATTTCAATGGCGCGGGCGCGGTCTTCAACTGGGAAGGTGAGTTCTACGTCGTCTGGTAATAGCAATGCGCTGGCATCGCCTCCTTTTGTGTTGCTCAGTGAAATTACCCGCACATTGCGTTCATGGGCGGCTTGAATGGCTCTGAGTGTGGCGGTTGAGCCGCCGCCGTTATAACAGAGCACTAGGCAGTCGCCAGCCTGACCTAATGCGCGTATTTGATTGGCATAAATATCGTTGTAACTGAAGTCTGCGGCAATGGCGGTGGCGGCATCTGAGCTAAGCACCATGGCGGGTAAGGCAGGGCGTTCATGCTGAAAATTATTAAGTAAATTGGTCGCTAAATGATGGGCGATAAGCCCGCTGTTGCCTTCGCCACAGCAAATGATTTTGCGTTCGTGCAGCATGCTCTCTACAAGGCATTCACTGGCGCGGGCGATGACTTCGCCAAGTGCTTCCATGGTGTACATGCAGCTTTCGATATGGCGGTGAAACAAATCTATAACTTGCTCTGAATAGTCCACGGTATGTTTGTTTTTCACTCCTGAAACGCATTTGTCAGCCAATTAAAATGTAGTTTACCGCTTGTGTCGCTACTCGCTTCAATCACATCAAAGCGGCAGGGTAGTTCAGCGTATTCGCCTCGGCTAAGAAAGTGGCGGGCGGTAAGCAAAATACGCTGTTGCTTCTTGCGGGTCACTGTTTCTGCGGCACTACCGAATGCAGTGTTCTGCCGATAACGCACTTCTACAAAGATCAGGTGGTATTCAGACAGCGCAATAATATCAATCTCACCAAAGCGACTTCGGTAATTTTGGTGAATAATTTTTAGGTCGTGCTTTTTTAGTAGCTGGCACGCGCCCTGTTCGGCCTGCGCGCCAGTGTCCGCGGTTTTTGAGCGTTTAAAAATCATTACTCACGTCTTGGTTCGCTGCGCCTAGTGGGTTGACGACGGCAACACCATCTTGGATTTCCGCCAGCGACAGCTCGCGTTCAATTTGGCCTAGCTCATTGAGTGTGAGCGTGCCGGTCTCACCAAATACCTGGCCGCTGGCGCCGTTGCGCAGCTGTTTGAGGCGGAGATGAAGTCTAAAGCTATCAACACCTAATGCGTACATGCGCTGGTAGCCGGCGCTAGATGGAATGCCGGCATTGATATCGCGACGGATCGCCGATTTTTGGTTAAATATCCACGGAATGTCGATAAAGCGAACGCCGTTAATGTCTTGGTCTTTTCCTGGTGAATTGCTACCGCGATAAATATGCGAGGTGGCGTAAACAGGGATGTCTCCCGCGTAGTGGTAAGCGAGTAGTGGCTTTATAGCGCGGCCTTCGTTTGGGCGCGCAAGTAAGAAAATAAAGTCGATATCAGAGCGCCGGTACGGTTCGTACGTGGGGCGAAAACCGATGATTTGTTGCAGGCGCTGCAGGCGCTGCTGGCTTTTATCGATCTGTAATATGCTTTTTATTCGTTCAGAGTAATTGTTTTTTGAGGCGTCAAAGGTTTGGCTTGCGACTATTTTGCCATTCAAATCTTGCCAGCGCTGGGCGAATGCTGCGGCGACTTTTTGCCCCCATGAACCTTCTGGTGTCAGGATTAGCGCGCGGCTATAGCCTTTGCTCATGGCGATTTCGGCAATTTGTTCAGCTTCGTCTTCTGGGTTGAGCCCAAACTGATAGAGGCCGTTGGGAAATCGGTTGCCGTCTATGCGGTTTAGCGCAAGTGTAGGGACATTCATCGAGCTGGGGTGGTTTGCTACCAAGGCGCTCAAGTTCTCTTTTTCCAGGGGGCCGATAACGAGCTTGTTGCCGCTATTTAGCACATCTTGGTACAGGGTGTTGATATCGGTGGCGTTGCTGTCGTATTGATTAATTTGCGGAACGCTGCCGCCCTGATTGAGGGTTTCGTAATACGCGGCGAAAAACCCATCGCGAATGGCTTTGCCGTAGGCGGCCAAGCGACCGGTTACTGGAAGAATAAGCGCCACTTGATCTGCACGCTCAACGATTAAATCGTTGAGTTTGTCTAATCCGCCAGGGAGCGCGTCGTGTGCGGGATGCTGGGGCCAGTTGCGTAGCCACGCGTCCCGTTGCTTTACCTGTGCGTCGATATTGTTTTGATTGTCTTTGGCGATCGACGCGAGCTCGAGCCAGCCGATATAGTCGCGGTTGGTTGAGCTGTTAATATTTTTAACTAACATCGACGTGGGGATTTGCATTAATGCCCCCCAAATAGACTCGCGGTTACTTGGTTGCTGGCCGGGGCTGAGCATCGGGTCTATAAAAATACGTTCGCGGGCGGCGGATAAGTAATCTCCTTCAATTTCGTATAGCGATGCGCGGAGCTGACTGTATTGCATTTGCCGGCGCACAGGTGCCTCTAGCACAGCGCTTTCTATTAGCGGGTCAGAAAGCTGGGCAAGCGCTTGACTAAATTCAGCGTGGCCACGCTGAACCCTTGCGCGAATAATAGCGAGACGAAGGGCTTGGTCGGCATTTAGCTCTGGGGCAATGAGTTCTCCCACAACGTCGTCAGCGCGAGCGAGCTCACCTTCCCGCAGTAATACTTCGGCAGATCGCAGCAGCAGCTCAGCGGCTTCTTCTGGCTCTGATGATTTGGCATCAATTAGCCACTGCTCGACTGTTTTTAAATCAACAGTGGCGGGGTTGAATTCACTATCAGCGCTGGCGACGGGTCGCGGCCTAAAGGTGAATTGTTCACTGCTGCTCGCTGGTTTTGCCGTGGGCTTTTTTGATGGCGGTGTAGGTGTTGAACTACAGCTCGCCAGCATGGTGGCAACGAGTATAAGTGTAAAAGTGCTTGTCTTCATTGATTCGCCGTTGTTAGTCTGCGCGGTCATGGAATACTGAGTGAGGCTTGCCTGTGGATAATACCCCGACTCTCTACGTTGTTGCCACGCCGATAGGTAATTTGTCGGACATGGTACCTCGAGCAATAGAGGTCCTACAAACGGTAGCGCTCATTGCGGCAGAAGATACCCGCCATAGTCGTACTTTATTAAATCATTTTGATATACGCACCCCGCTTTGTGCTTATCACGACCATAGCAGTGGCGCGGATCTTGAACGCCTGCTTGTGCATTTGCGTGAAGGTAAAAGTCTGGCACTAATCTCTGATGCCGGTACGCCATTAGTGTCTGATCCAGGCTATCGTCTGGTTGATTTGGCGCTAACAGAAGGTATTAAAGTGGTGCCTATTCCCGGCGCTTGCGCCGTAATCGCTGCGCTAAGTGTTGCTGGCTTGCCCTCTGACCGCTTTATGTTTGAAGGCTTTTTACCAGCTAAGCAACACGCTAGGTTGACGGTGTTGAGGGCGTTGCAGCGTGAGCGTAGAACCATGATTTTTTACGAGGCGCCACATCGTGTTCGTGATAGCTTAGAGGATATTGCCAAAGCAATGGGCGGCGAGCGAATGGTGGTGCTGGCGCGCGAAATTACCAAGCTCTACGAAACCGTAAAGCGGCTGCCAGCCAGTGAACTGTTGGAATGGGTAAGCGCCGACAGTAATCAGCAGCGCGGTGAATGTGTGTTGCTGATAGAGGGCTTTAAGGGTGATGAAGGGATACCGGCTGCCGCAATTGACGTGCTGAATGTGCTGCGGGCAGAGCTGCCACTCAAGCAGGCGGCAGCGCTTTGCGCAAAGATTAGCGGTCTTAAAAAGAACCAGTTATATCAATACGGTTTGGCCTACCCCCTGGAGGGGTAGGGTGTTAGCTAGCGACGGTAAGTCTGCTTGGTTCGACTCTTCGGCAGTTGCGGTGCTGTATTGTGCGGATATTCATCGTGGAAAAAGCGGGCGCTTGTAAGCGCAATGCTATTCCGGCGAATATAGCGCTTGCCAATTATAAAACTACTGGTTATTCTTACAGTTGAGTCGGCCAGACGATCGCTCTTCAGTTTACTGTTGGGAGGAAAGTCCGGGCTCCGCAGGGCAAGGCGCCAGGTAACTCCTGGGAGGTGCGAGCCTACGGAAAGTGCAACAGAAAATAAACCGCCTACGTAGCGCAAGCTGCCGGTAAGGTTGAAATGGTGCGGTAAGAGCGCACCGCGCTTCTGGTAACAGAAGTGGCAGTGAAAACCCAATCCGGTGCAAGACCAAATAGGGAAACGCCGTGGCTAAGCTTGTCTTAGTCACAACCTGCTGCTCGCAGGAGTTTCCGGGTAGGTTGCTTGAGGCTGGCAGTGATGTCAGTCCAGATGAATGGTTGTCACTCGCAAGAGTACAGAACCCGGCTTATAGACTGACCCCGTAAAAAAAGTCTATCTATTTCCGGTCTAATAAGGCTTGCATCTCTCTCGAAAACCCACATTATATGGGCTTATATTGTACAATTTTCATTATACTTATGATCGGTAA
>JAGPVP010000050.1 GCA_018066965.1 Zhongshania sp.
CCAAGCGGCGATGGGTGTGCCTAACTTCTGTGGTGCAAGCAGTGGTTCGATTTTTCCGGTGCCTGTGATACCCCGGAAGAAGCTGCAGCTGCAGCTGATAAAATTGGCGGTGACAAATGGGTTGTTAAAGCCCAAGTCCACGCTGGTGGCCGAGGCAAAGCTGGCGGCGTTAAGCTAGTTAGCAGCAAAGAAGAGATCGCGGCATTTGCTGAAAAGTGGCTGGGTAAAAACCTAGTGACTTATCAAACAGATGAAAATGGTCAGCCTGTTTCTAAAATTCTAGTTGAATCATGCACTGATATCGACCAAGAATTATATTTGGGCGCAGTTGTAGATCGTTCTTCACGTCGTATCGTTTTCATGGCATCTACCGAAGGTGGTGTTGAGATTGAGAAAGTTGCAGAAGAGACTCCAGAGAAGATTCTCAAGGCAATTATCGATCCGATGACAGGCGCTCAGCCATACCAAGGTCGCGAACTTGCTTTCCAATTGGGCTTAAACCAAACCCAAATTAAGCAATTCGTTAAGATCTTCATGGGCTTGGCACAATTGTTCCAAGACAAAGATTTAGCGTTGATGGAAATCAACCCATTAGTTATCACTAGCGAAGGCAATCTGCACTGCTTGGATGCCAAGTTAGTAGTTGATGGCAATGCTATGTATCGTCACCCTGAACTGAAGGCAATGCATGATCCTTCACAGGAAGACGAGCGCGAAGCGCGTGCGGCAGAGTGGGACCTAAACTACGTTGCCCTAACTGGTAACATCGGTTGCATGGTTAATGGCGCTGGTCTGGCCATGGGTACAATGGACATCGTTTCTCTGCACGGCGGTTTCCCCGCTAACTTCCTCGACGTAGGCGGTGGTGCAACTAAAGAACGTGTTACTGAAGCATTCAAAATTATCCTTGAAGACAAAAATGTTAAAGCCGTTCTGGTTAACATCTTTGGCGGTATCGTGCGCTGTGATCTGATTGCCGAAGGTATTATCGGCGCAGTGAAGGAAGTGGGCGTTAGCGTACCGGTTGTGGTTCGCTTGGAAGGTAACAATGCAGAGCTGGGTTCTAAACTGCTGTCTGACTCAGGCCTCGATATTATCGCGGCTACCAGTCTAACCGACGCGGCTCAGCAAGCTGTTAAAGCAGCAGGGGGCAAATAATGTCTATTCTTATCGACAAAAACACCAAGGTAATCTGTCAAGGTTTCACTGGTGGTCAGGGTACTTTCCACTCTGAGCAAGCAATTGCTTACGGTACGCAAATGGTTGGCGGTGTAACACCAGGCAAAGGCGGCACAGAGCACCTTGGTCTTCCTGTGTTTAACACGGTTAAAGAAGCTGTTGACGCTACCGGCGCTGATGCATCAGTTATTTACGTGCCAGCTGCTTTCTGTAAGGATTCTATCCTTGAGGCGGCTAACTCAGGCATTAAGCTGATCGTGTGTATCACTGAGCACATTCCAGTAATGGATATGCTTGAGTGTAAAGTGAAGTGCGACGAGAACGGCGTGCGCCTGATTGGGCCAAACTGCCCAGGTGTTATCACTCCGGGCGAGTGCAAGATCGGTATCATGCCAGGCCACATCCATTTGCCAGGTAAAGTCGGCATTGTTTCACGCTCAGGTACTCTGACGTATGAAGCAGTTAAGCAGACTACCGATTACGGCTTTGGTCAGTCTACCTGCGTTGGTATTGGTGGTGATCCGATTCCTGGTTCTAACTTCATCGATATTCTTGCCTTGTTTGAGAAAGATCCTAAGACCGAAGCGATTGTGATGATCGGTGAGATCGGTGGTTCTGCCGAAGAAGAGGCCGCTGCTTACATCAAAGCAAACGTGACTAAGCCTGTTGTATCTTACATTGCCGGTGTTACTGCACCTGCTGGTAAACGTATGGGTCACGCTGGTGCCATCATCTCTGGCGGTAAAGGTACTGCTGATGAGAAGTTTGCTGCACTGGAAGACGCTGGTGTTAAAACAGTTCGTTCATTGGCGGACATCGGCAAAGCACTGAAAGAAATTACCGGCTGGTAAGTTCTTGGTGTTTTGTTAGTGAAAAGGCGGCTTCGGCCGCCTTTTTGCGTTTTTGGTTGCGCATATTCCAATTAATCTAAACTTGATCAAACAAGTGAATCATGATTCACTTGTTTGATCATTATGGAGTTCTTATGGCATATCGTGAAACGCCGTTAGTAAAACAGCGCAAGCTAGCTCAAAAATCGGGTTTACTTCACGCCGCCGAGTCTCTGGTAAGGGGTGGCGGCTTTGGTGCGCTAACCATACAGGCATTGGCCGCAACTGCCGGCGTAGGTGTCGGCACGGTATATCGATACTTTAGTAATAAAGACGAGCTAAGCACCGAAGTATTTCGACGCGCGACACTCCGTGAAGTCGAGGCCGTGAAAGTTGCATTGTTAGCTGAAGGCGCTGTACCGGAACGCTTGGCGGTGGCGATAGAGCTTTTCGCGCAGCGGGCGTTTGCAGCCCCTAAATTGGCGTGGGCGCTTATCGCGGAGCCGGTAGATCCGGCGGTGGATATTGCCCGCCTACAGTATCGTAAAACTTATTCTGCATTGTTTGAAATAGTTATCGCAGAGGGCGTGGACACAGGGGTGTTGGTGCCACAAATTCCGTCGCTGTCGGCAGCGGCGCTAGTTGGTGCTATGGCGGAAAGCTTATTGGGACCATTGGATCACCCTAGTTGTAATGAATTAACCACGACTGCACTGCGGGAGTTTTGTCTGCGTGGCGTGGGTGTGGTGGCGTAGCTGTGGTGTCATAGTTATACATTAATTGAGGTGACGTATGTCGGGAAATCAACATAACGTAGTGTCAGGTGCAGATCTCGGTGCCGGTGCTGAAACGCATAAGGTTTTTAATCAATCCTCAGCATTAGAAAACTATAATTTGTATCAATGCGATATACCCTTGCAAGAATCCCTCAGGCACTATGGCTTTGTAGACGCCACAGACGTAAATGATTACGGCGCGCGTTGCGGTCGTGCCGAAGTAATTGCATTAGGTTTTGACGCCAATGAAAACAAGCCTCAGTTAGATACTCACGACCGCTTTGGTCATCGCGTAGATCTTGTTAAATTCCATCCCGCCTACCATCAACTGATGGATATGGCGCTTAGCGAAGGCCTTCACTCTGGCCCTTGGCAAGAGGGTGCGAAGAACGGCCACCTCAAGCGAGCTGCACTCAGCTATATGCAATCGCAGATTGACGCAGGTCACGGCTGCCCGCTGACGATGACCTTTGCCTCGGTACCCACCTTAAAATTAAGCTCAGACTTGGCGGCCACCTGGCTGCCTAAAATACTCAGCAATGCCTATCAGCCGGATAATATCCCGTATTTTGAAAAACGAGCGGTGACTATCGGCATGGGCATGACTGAAAAGCAGGGCGGTTCGGATGTGCGCGCGAATACGACCGTCGCTGAGCCCCTGAGCGGTTCAGGCAATGGTGCCTTATATGCATTAAATGGTCATAAATGGTTTTTGTCGGCACCTATGTGCGACGCCTTTTTAATGCTGGCACAGGCCAAGGGCGGTTTGACTTGCTTTTTAGTGCCGCGCTGGCGGGAAGATGGCCTTAAAAATGGCCTTTATCTTCAGCGCCTAAAAAATAAAATGGGTAATGTTTCCAACGCCTCCTCGGAGGTCGAGTTACGGCAAGCTCATGGCTGGATGGTGGGCGAAGAGGGCCGTGGGGTTGCCGCGATAATTGAAATGGTGGCATTGACGCGATTTGATTGCATGGTGGGTTCGACTGCCGGGCAGCGCCAAGCGGTGGTGCAGGCGGTGCACCACGCTCGTCAGCGGTCATCGTTCGGGGTCCAATTAATTGATCAACCGCTAATGCAAAATGTGTTGGCAGACTTGCAACTAGAAGTTGAGGGCTCACTTGCGCTAACTATGCGTATGGCAAAGGCCTTGGATAATGCGGGCGATCCCACTGAGCAATTATTAATGCGCTTAGGCACTGCGGTGGGCAAATTCTGGATATGTAAACGCACGCCGGGTCATGCCTATGAGGCCATGGAATGTTTGGGGGGCAATGGTGTTATCGAAAACTGCATTATGCCAAGGCTATATCGCGAAGCGCCTATTAACGCGATTTGGGAAGGCTCTGGGAATATTCAGGCGTTGGATGTGTTGCGCGCATTACAGAAAACACCGGCGGTTTTAGAGCGCTGGTTTATGGAAATGGCAAAAACAGATGGATATCACCCCTTATTAGATACTGCCATAGCGCAGCTTAAGTCGATTTTTGAGGCGCCGAATAAACTAGAGTTTCGCGCCCGCTATGTCATCGAACAGCTTGCTCTGACGATGCAGGCTTCGTTGTTACTTCGTTCGGCGCCTGCCAGTGTGGCGGAGGCTTTTATTCGTTCGCGCTTAAGTGGCGGGCAGGGTATCTATGGATGTTTGTCTGATGGCATTGATACCCAAGCTATTTTATCGCGAGTGATGCCTGAGAATCATTGCGCTGAGTCTTGAAAAAAATCGTGATGGCCCCATCTTATATGCACTGACCGCTAACGGTGCGTCCACACTTAATTTTTTGAAGAAAGGTAGCAACAATGTCGACAGCAGAAAAAGAAACTCTGGGTTTTCAAACTGAAGCGAAACAAATGCTCCAGTTAATGATTCACTCAATGTATAGCAATAAGGAAATTTTTCTTCGCGAGCTGGTTTCAAACGCCTCAGATGCCGCAGACAAACTTCGTTACGAGGCACTGGCAGATGGTACGCTTTACGAGAACGATGCTGAATTGCGTATTCGCATCACCCTTGATAAAGACGCTAATACCTTAACCCTTAGCGACAATGGGATTGGTATGTCCCGCGAGGAAGTCATTAATAATTTGGGTACCATTGCCCGTTCAGGTACCGCTGAATTTTTGAAGAATCTCAGCGGCGACGGCAAAAAAGATTCACAGTTGATTGGTCAGTTTGGCGTAGGTTTCTACTCTGCGTTTATTGTTGCTGAACGGGTTGAGGTGTTTACTCGCCGCGCCGGCTTAACTGCCGCAGACGCTGTACATTGGGAATCTAGTGGCGAGGCGGATTTCTCTATTGAGTCTTGTGAGAAAGCCGATCGCGGCACCACCGTCGTACTGCACTTACGTAAAGAAGACACCGAATTTGCCGATGATTGGCGGGTGCGTTCAATTATCAAGAAGTACTCAGATCACATCAGTATTCCCGTTCAAATGCTAAATACGCCTCCGGCTGCGAAAGAAGGTGAAGAGCAGGCGGCACCAGTATTTGAGGCCGTAAACAGCGCGACAGCATTGTGGACTCGCTCGCGGAGCGACGTCACCGATGACGAATATCAGGCGTTTTATAAACACGTCAGTCACGACTTTAGTCCTGCACTACACTGGAGTCATAACAAGGTTGAAGGGAAATTAGAATACACTAGTCTCCTATATTTACCTGGCCAAGCGCCAATGGACTTGTGGAATCGTGACGCCGCTCGTGGCCTAAAATTGTACGTTCAGCGTACTTTTATTATGGATGATGCTGAGCAATTCCTACCGCTGTACCTGCGTTTTGTTAAGGGCGTTATTGATTCAAACGATTTGTCGCTAAACGTATCTCGTGAAATTTTGCAACAAGATCCCGCTGTTGATGCCATGAAGAGTGCGATGACTAAGCGTGTGCTAGATATGCTTAGCAAACTCGCGAAAAGCGATGTTGAAAAGTATCAGCAATTTTGGAAGGCCTTCGGTCAGGTCTTGAAAGAAGGGCCGGCGGAAGACTTTAGCAACAAGGAAAAAATTGCCAAGTTGCTGCGCTTCGCGACCACCCACGACAACAATGTAGCGCAAAGCCATTCGCTTGAAGATTACGTGGCGAGAATGAAAGAAGGTCAGGCGAAGATTTACTATGTGGTGGGTGAAAGCCATAAAACCGCATCTAGTAGTCCGCATCTTGAGGTATTCCGCAAGAAGGGTATCGAAGTCTTATTGCTGTCGGAGCGTGTTGACGATTGGTTGATGAATCATTTGTCAGAATTTGACGGCAAATCTTTCCAAGATGTGGGGCGTGGTGAGCTAGATCTCGGCGATTTGGAAGATGAAACCGAGAAGAAAGCGCAAGAAACCATGGCAGAAGAGCACAAGGACTTGGTTGAGCGCGTGAATAAAGTGTTGACCGATAAAGTTGAGAAAGTACGTGTGACTAGTCGCTTAACCGAATCACCAGCCTGCCTGGTAGTAACAGAAGATGATATGGGTGCACAAATGCGCAGAATGCTTGAGGCGGCGGGCCAAGCACTGCCACCGAGCAAGCCGATCTTTGAGTTGAACCCCGAACATCCTCTGGTGATTAAGCTAGACCAGGAGAGCGATGAAGATCGTTTTGCAGACCTAGTTGATGTGCTATTTGATCAAGCGCATTTAGCTGAGGGTGCGCAGCTCGAAGATCCGGCTAGTTACGTTCATAAGTTGAACAAGCTGCTGCTAGAGCTTAGCGCTTAAATTTGCAGTAAAAGGCGGCGAAAGCCGCCTTTTTTGTTTTAGTCCTGTGTAGCAGTGATAAACTCACGGTAAATAAGACAGGGGTTAAGCGGAATATGGGAAAACAATATAAGGTCGCGATTATTGGTGGCGGTAGTTTTGGTACAGCCACCGCAAATATCATGGCGGACAATGGTCACGATACCTGCCAATGGATGAGAACCGCTGAGCGCGTTACAGAAGTTAATGAATTACACACTAATGAAGTCTATCTACCCGGCATAAAATTAAACCCATCATTGCGAGCAAGCTGCAATTTGCAGGAAACCGTTGCTGAGTGTGACGCGGTATTTTTCTCTATTCCGAGTAAATCTAGTCGAGAAGTAGCTCGCCAACTAGCAGATTACCTCGCGCCCGGCACAATATTGGTGAGTACCACCAAGGGCATAGAGTTTGAAAGTAATAAATTAATGAGTGAAGTTCTGCGAGAAGAGCTGCCTCAAGTTCGCTTGGGTGTTATGAGTGGCCCCAATTTGGCGAAAGAACTCGCGGCTAGAATGATTACGGGCACGGTTATCGCAAGCGAAGATCCTGAGGTTAATACAACTATTCAGGAAATACTGCAGTGCTCGTATTTCAGAGTTTACGCTGGCAATGATATGTACGGTGTTGAGCTGGCGGGCGCATTAAAAAACGTCTATGCCATCACCGCCGGTATGGCGGCCGCAATGGGCTGCGGCCATAATACCATTAGTATGTTGGTAACCCGCAGCTTGGCTGAAATGAGCCGTTATGCCGTGATTAAAGGCGCTGACCCATTGACGTTTATGGGGCTTGCCGGGGTGGGAGATTTATTTGTTACGTGTACCTCGCCACTGAGCCGCAATTACCGTGTCGGTTATGAATTAGGCCAGGGGCGAGATTTAAACGAGGTGGTAGCTAGCCTCGGTCAAGTTGCTGAGGGTGTGAATACCTTGCGGTTGATGAAGGAGCAGTCCGAAGCTTTAGATATTTACATGCCATTGGTAAATGGGCTCTACGATATTATTTACAACGGCCGTAAGGTCAGTGAAGTGATCGGCACCATGATGTGCGCAGAGCAGAACCGCGATGTAGAGTTCATCATTAAATAAGTTATAGGTATTATGGAAATTTTGTTAATACGGCACGGCTCGGCATCGTGGGACACCAAAACCGATATCGAACGTGAGTTAACCGAAGTGGGTCAGCAAGAGGTAAACGCGGCCTCGAAGTGGATTAGCGCCAGTGGTTGGAGACCCGACGAATTATGGGTTAGCCCTTATCGTCGGGCGGTGCAAACAGCCGCTATTCTTAATAAAGAATGGCAACTTAAACCACGGCTTAAATCATCATTGACGCCAGATACGCCGCAGTCAGAACTAGAAGCAATGTTGGCGACATTTCGTGGCGAACGTTTGTTAGTGGTGTCTCATAACCCCTTATTAAGTAACTCAATAGCTTATTGGCATGGCGGCGATAATAAGAGCTACTGGGGAATGCAGCCTGCCAGTATGGCCTTGGTTCGGGCAGAGGTGTTTACCGAGGGTTGCGGCAATCTAGAGTGGCTGCGGCACTACCCAAATTACGATCATAACGGCAGGTGAGTTCTACTGCGCTTGAAAAACGCTTTCATATTGAAGGCCTAAATATTGCAGCCAAACTCTGGGGTGATAAATCTGGGCTTCCGGTTATCGCGCTGCATGGCTGGCTGGATAATGCGGCGAGTTTTGACGTTTTGGCTAGCCAACTTTCCCATTTGCAGATCTTAGCCATCGACTTACTAGGGCACGGATTAAGCGATCATAAGCCGCCGTCTGGAAATTACGCCATTTGGGATGATTTGCGCTGTATTGTTGCAGTGGCGGATCAGATGGGGTGGCAAGACTTTTCCGTAATCGGCCATTCTAGAGGCGCAAACATTGCGACCTTATTGACTGGTGCGCTCTCCACTAGAATACGCCATTTGGTCTGTATCGACGGGCTTGTACCTGAGCCCGAATCCGCCGCAGATTTTCCTATGCAAATGGGGCGCTACTTAAAGGATTTTACTGCGGCCAAAGATAGCCGCGGAGATCGAGGTCACGTCAGTTTCGATGCTGCAGTGGCGGCGCGGTGTAAAGCAACGTCTATGACGCCTGAGACGGCAGCATTAATCGTAGAGCGGGGGGCTTTTGTTGGGGACGATGGACGATACTACTGGTGCAGTGATAAACGTTTAAAATTGGCGTCTCCAGCCAAACTAACGCTTGAGCAATTACAAGCTACTATCGATGCGATAACTGCGCCCGCAATGTTGATATCTGCTAAGCAGGGGCTTGGGCAATGGATGCCCACATTGCCAGTAGATATAACAAGTCGATTTAAAGTACGAGAAATTGACGGTCAGCATCACTGCCATATGGAATCGCAATCCGCGCAGATAGCAGAGTGGATTAGTGATTTTTTAATGGGAAGTTAGACGAGGTGCCAAGCAATTATGTTCATACTAGGCCCGCGTGCAACGTTTTATGGGCCTAGTATGAATCGCTTACATGCTAATTAGCGATAAAAATTCTGTGCGAGTAGCCTGATTGTCTTTAAACGCACCGAGCATCGCGCTGGTACGCATCACCGAGTTTTGCTTTTCAACACCGCGCATCATCATGCACATATGGCGGGCTTCAATAATAACCCCAACGCCATCTGCGCCGGTAACATCCATCATGGTGTTGGCAATCTGAGTGGTTAGGCCTTCTTGGATTTGTAGGCGGCGCGCGTACAAATCGACAATACGAGCTACCTTAGACAAGCCAAGTACTTTGCCACGCGGAATATAGGCAACATGGCATTTACCGATAAACGGTAGTAAATGGTGTTCGCACAGCGAGTACAATTCGATGTCAGATACCACCACCATCTCGTTGCAGTCAGAGTCAAACAGTGCGTCATTAACAACGTCTTTCACGTTGCGGCGATAGCCTTCCGTTAAAAACTCAAACGCTTTTGCTGCGCGGGCAGGGGTGTCTAATAGCCCGTCTCGGCTTGGATCTTCGCCGATTTTTTTAATAATGTCTGCAAACGCCTTTTCCACTGGGTATCCTTTATGCGTTATGGGGAGGGAATGATAGCAAACCCAAGGTTACTTTCCAAACGATCTTCAACAGCTAAGTAATTTAACGCTATACCTAGGCCAGCAGTGTGTAATCAGTGCGGGATAATTCATGTAGGTAGTGTAAAATTACGGCTTTATATTTTTGGGTGATGTCGTGAGCCAAATACACAATATTAGCAACGAGCTGCAAACCATACGTGACTATCTTCGCTGGGGTGTTAGCGAATTCGGTCGAGCGGGTTTGTTCTTTGGTCACGGCACTGATAACGCTTACGACGAAGCGCGGGTATTGGTTTCGCACGTGCTTAATTTACCCTTTGATTTTGAACCTGATCTATTAGATGCGCGCTTAGCAATGTTTGAACGCGAGGCTATTCTGGGGCTATTAAAACGCCGAATTGACGAGCGTGTTCCTGCTGCATATTTAACCAAAGAAGCGTGGTTTGGGGGCTTATCGTTTTATGTGGACGAGCGGGTATTGGTGCCTCGTTCGCCAATTGCCGAGCTAATTGCCCAAGATTTCGAACCATGGCTGTCAGGTACTTATCCGCAGCGCATCCTCGACTTGTGCACGGGTAGCGGTTGTATTGGCATTGCCTGCGCTTATCAGTTTGAGGAGGCCCGTGTTGATCTGGCCGATATTTCCTTGGACGCGATCAATGTCGCCGATATAAATATTGCGCGTCATGAGTTGTCTGATCGGGTGAGGGCGGTGCAGTCCGATGTCTTCGAGTGGCTTGAGGGGGAGCGTTACGACCTGATTGTGAGTAATCCACCCTATGTCGATGCTGAAGATTTAGCGGATATGCCGGCGGAGTATCATCGCGAACCCGCATTAGGTTTGGCGTCTGGCCCTGACGGTTTGGACATTACGCGGCAAATTTTGCGTAATGCGGCTAAGTACTTAAATACTGGCGGCGTCATCGTGGTTGAGGTGGGAAATAGTTGTGTGGCCTTAGATGAGGCATTTCCGACTGTCCCATTCATGTGGTTAGAGTTTGAGCGCGGTGGGCATGGTGTTTTCGTCATGACGAAAGAGCAATTGCTTGAATATGCAGACAGTTTTGCCTGAGGTTCTGACGACCTCTAAAGTTTGCCGTATAATCCGCATCAGTTTAGCTTTATTTAAAGTAGATTCAGGGAATTCCATGTCAGGTAACAGCATCGGTAAATTGTTTACAGTCACCACCTTCGGTGAGAGCCACGGCCTCGCTTTGGGTGCAATTATTGATGGCTGCCCACCGGGCATAGACATTTCTGAACAAGATTTACAGATTGATCTAGATCGCCGCAAGCCTGGAACCTCTCGCTATACCACCCAGCGCCGAGAAGACGATGTGGTGAAAATTCTGTCCGGCGTATTTGAGGGCAAAACTACCGGCACCTCTATTGGTTTATTAATAGAGAATACCGATCAGCGCTCCAAAGATTACGGCAAAATCAAAGACCGTTTTCGTCCCATGCATGCAGATTACACCTATCAGCAAAAATACGGCGCCCGCGACTATCGCGGCGGCGGTCGCTCTTCTGCGCGTGAAACTGCAATGCGGGTTGCGGCAGGTGCCGTTGCTAAAAAATACTTGCAGGCACGCGGCATCCAAGTGCGGGGCTATCTTTCACAGCTCGGGCCTATTGCGATAGATAATGTGGATTGGAACGTGGTTGAAACAAACCCCTTCTTTTGTCCCGATGCTAGCAAAATTGCTGATATGGAAGAGTATATGCAAAAGCTGCGTAAATCTGGCGACTCAGTGGGTGCAAAATTAACCGTCGTGGCCAGTGGTATGCCGGTGGGTTTGGGCGAGCCAGTATTCGACCGTTTAGATGCCGATATCGCCCATGCCTTAATGGGAATAAACGCCGTAAAGGGCGTCGAAATTGGCGCGGGCTTTGACTGTGTAGATGCACTTGGCAGCCAGCATCGCGATGAATTAACACCGGAGGGCTTCACTTCCAATAATGCCGGCGGGGTGCTTGGCGGTATTTCGAGCGGACAAGATTTAGTTGCTCACCTGGCTTTAAAGCCAACTTCCAGTATTTTAGTGCCGGGAAAGACCGTTGATGTTGACGGTAATCCTGTGGAGGTGATTACCACTGGTCGTCACGACCCTTGTGTTGGCATTCGCGCGGTGCCGATTGCCGAGGCTATGGTCTCGATTGTACTGATGGACCACCTCTTGCGTAACCGCGCTCAAAACGCCGATGTGCATTCCACAACTCCAGTAATCCCCTCCGCCAACTCTTAAAATATTATGGCGGCTGCAGTGCCATACTGGCGCTTATCCGGTTTCTATTTTTGCTATTTTGCATTGCTGGGAACCTGGGTGCCTTACTGGGCTTTATATCTAAAATCCCTGGGTTTTAGTTCAGAAGAAATAGGCATGCTGTCGGCCTTGGTTATGGCGACTAAGGTTGTAGCGCCAAACCTATGGGGCTGGCTGGCAGACAATTATGGCTATCGCAGTCGTATAATCCGCTACGGTGCGTTTTCTGCCA
The DNA here is from genome assembly GCA_018066965.1 of Zhongshania sp. Classification (GTDB taxonomy): domain Bacteria; phylum Pseudomonadota; class Gammaproteobacteria; order Pseudomonadales; family Spongiibacteraceae; genus Spongiibacter. Next base: position 12,075 of record JAGPVP010000050.1, read on the forward strand.
TAGTCGCGTTCTGTGGCGTGTATTTGCGTTCAGATTTCTGGTGGCTTGCGGCGGTTGTGGTTGCCTACAGCTTCTTTTGGAATGCGGTTTTGGCGCAGTTTGATGTTGTCACGCTGTCCCATCTTGCTGGACGTTATGGGCGCTATAGTCGGATTCGGGTGTGGGGCTCTATAGGCTTTATTGTTGCTGTTCTCGGTGTAGGTTGGTGGTTAGATCGCCATCCTATTGTCCATTTGCTTTATCTCATCACGGCATTACTGTCCGGTATTTGGTTGGCGAGTCTGCTCGTATCAGAAAAAGGTGAGGGCACAAATCACAGGCAGCAGCGCCAATCTTTGAAGAGCATATTACGTCATCCGGCGGTGATGGCATTTTTTGCGGTGAGCTTCTTTCTACAGCTATCCCACGGCCCGTATTACACGTTTTTCAGTATCTATCTTGAGGGGCTGTCGTATTCCAAAACAAGCATCGGCGTTTATTGGTCGTTGGGTGTTATCGCCGAAGTACTACTATTTATTGGCATGCATCGAATTTTAGCGGCCTATAGCCTACGAAATATCGTTTTGTGGAGTCTGGGTCTATCTTGTCTGCGCTGGTTACTTATTGCCTACTTTGTGGAGTATCCCTGGGTGCTGCTTTTCGCGCAGTGCTTACACGCGGCTAGCTTTGGGAGTTACCACGCGGCAGGTATAGAATTTATTAGGCAATATTTTACCGGTCACCACGGTCAGGGTATGGCCTTGTACAGCGGTTTAAGTTTTGGTTTGGGCGGCGCGGTGGGGGCGGTGCTTAGTGGTTGGGCATGGGATTTCAGCGGCGTGCTATGTTTTACTGCGGCAGCGGTTGCAGCGGCAGCGGCGTTTTTGATCGCTTGGCGCTATCTCGACATTCCGGTCAAGAACGGGATCGAGGTTTAAAAGAGCTGGCCGATGACGGGCAGCTTTTGTAGACTCGCTCAGACGCAATAATTTAGGGTTAGCTATGGCACAGGAATCGGTGGTTTACGGCTGCATCACAGATATGTTGTTTGCACGCAGTAAAGAAGATGTTGCCGAGCGGCGTGACAATAATCAGCTAGTGACGGCGTCGCTACCGGCTTCAGAAGATTGGCCGCTGCTGTGCCGCGAAATGTTTTCTGCACCTAGACCGGCTATCGATTTTGGCGACTGCCAAACCGATGTTATTCATTTTGGTAGCTCGTACAAGGCGATTGAACATGAATGGGATGAGTGGTTAAAGCAGTTTGAAAAAATTCTGCATAAAATGTATTGGGTGACAGCAACTGTGCATTTGCAAACGGCGTATAACGGCACTCATACCTTTATCTGGCAGGCGGAGGATGAATGTCATGTTCCTGGGCAGGGAGCTGGAAAGTTACGCTGTGAGTGGGTACGGGAAGACACCTTAGGCTGATAGCTGAGGGAGTTTCGGGGTTCGATGGCTTGTAGCCATTTTTTAACGCGGTAATAAACGGAAAGCGACGTGGCAATAAATCAGTATATAAAGGCGTATAAGCGCTACCGAACACCGGTTTTAGCCGTGTTGGCAACAGTGATGTTGGTATGCTCAGCGGTGTGGAGTTTTAATGTACCGTGGCGAGATATTGCGGAGTATTTTTTGTTGTGCGTTCTGGGTGTCGCGTTTATAGCGCTACTGGCCGCAGCGCTAGTGTTTACGATTAATAAAATTCGAGGCTAATTGCCGCTTTCAACTTAACACAATATCAACGCTGAGCTCGTCGGCGATGGTATCGAGGCTGTCTTCCAGCTCATCCATATTACAGCCCAGTGGGATTTCTGCACTGACATAAGCTTCAAACAATGCATCGCCGCTCATGGGGGCGCTGGTAATATTAGAGCTCATTTCCACGACATTAATCTGTTGTTGTTTTAATGCGCGACTTACCTCGCGAACAATACCGGGGCGGTCATTACCAAGAATATGCAGTTTACAAATTTTAGGGCTGGGTGCTGCGGTCTTAATCTGACCGGGCTGGATATTAATGGTTAGGCCTTCAATGTTAAGGCTTAACAGGGCGTTGCTGAGTTCATCTACTTCGCTTTCTGGCACGGTCACGCGGGCGATGCCGGCAAATTGGCCGGCAAGCTGTGTCATGCGGCTTTCTAACCAGTTACCTTGGTGGTCGGCAACTATGTCAGCTAGTCGTTCAACCAGTCCAGGGCGATCCAGCCCTAAAAAGGTAAAGACAAGAGAGTGGTTCACGGTATCGTCCTTTTTCTACGTTGGTAGTGTTAGATTATAGTCATAGCATACTACGAGTGACAGTCTTAGGGGCGCGACATGAAAGTGATTGTGGATTTTTGTATAACACCGTTAAACATGGGAACGTCCCTTACACCGTATATTGCAGAGTGCCAATTAATCATTGCAGATATGGGCTTGTCTCATCAGCTCCACGCCTACGGAACAAATATCGAAGGCGAGTGGGAGCCGGTGATGGAGGCGGTTAAACGTTGTCACGCGCGATTGCATGAAATGGGGGTGCCACGTTTGTCGACCCAACTTAAAATTGGTACGCGATCTGACAAAGAGCAAACAATGGCTGATAAAGCCGAACATGTGCAGGCGTTTATCGCCAAACAGTCACAGTGATGGCTGGTCATAAATGATAAGAGGGAATGAAGATGAAATTACGTGCGATGCCAGTTTTGATGATGTCATTATTGTGTGGTTCAGTATTTGCTGCGCCGGCGGTAACGGATTTGATGTGGGCGGAAGTGCTTGATGCAGAGCATAGAAGTGAGCAAAATCACTCGCGTGATGAGTATCGTCACCCGCTGCAAACGTTGATTTTCTTTGGTGTTCAGCCCTGCGATACGGTAGTGGAATTGTGGCCTGGTGGCGGTGGTTGGTATACCGAAATTTTAGCCCCCATAGTCAGCGATTGCGGAAAACTGTATACCGCGCAGTTTGCAAAAGACAGTGATATCCCGTTTTATTCTAAATCTAGAATAGCGTTTGAAGACAAACTTGCCGCCACCCCAGCTGTTTACAATAAGGTCGCTGTGACGACGCTGCAACCACCAAAGTATATCGATATTGCGCCAGAGGGCACTGCCGATAAAGTGCTGACCTTTCGCAATGTGCATAATTGGCTGAAGTCAGGTGTCGCTGAAGACGTGTTTGCAGCGGCATTTAAAGCCTTAAAACCGGGCGGTATTTTAGGCGTTGTTGAGCATCGCGCTGATGCCGATGCTTCTTTGCAAACCATGATTGAGAGCGGCTACGTTTCAGAGAAACAAGTGATTGCCTTGGCAGAGTCCGCTGGATTTTTATTGCTAGATAGTAGTGAAATTAATGCCAATAGCAAAGATAATCACCAGCATCCTAAAGGTGTGTGGACACTACCGCCAAGCTTGCGCCTTGGTGATGAGCAACGCGAAAAATATTTAGCTATCGGCGAAAGCGATCGTATGACCCTTAAATTTGGTAAACCTGTTCATGAATGAATTTGTTGAAATTCCTTGGCAAAAGCTTAGTCCAGATGCTTTTCAGGGCATGTTAGAAGAGATGGTGACGCGTGATGGCACTGACTACGGTGAAAGTGAAGTGAGTGTGGAAGAGAAAATCATCCAGCTTCGCAAGGCTTTAGAAAGTAAAAAGGCAGCTATTGTGTTTAGCCCAGATACCGAAAGTTGGACGGTGGTTGCTAAGGCTTAACAACGGTCAATTCATTGTGGTGCTGATGATAAAATGCACTGCAGCGAAATTGTGTAAAATTTGGAGCAGTTAGTTTGGCAATCGTGGCAGATCACACATTAGATACCTGTGGGCTTTTTTGTCCCGAACCGGTAATGATGTTGCACAATAAAATACGTGATATCACCTCCGGCGACATCCTTGAGGTTGTCGCCACCGATCCCGCTACCACGCGGGATATTCCAAAGTTTTGTAACTTCTTGGGTCACGAACTATTGGCCCAAGAAGAGCGCGCTGGGCAATACCATTACTTTCTTAAAAAAGCCTGATTCAGGTTAACAGCTGGCTCAAGGCGCGGGTTGCGATTTGGCCGCCAGCTTTAATTTGATTGGCGATATGGTATTGAAAGAAATATCGGAAATTAGTTTTTTGTTGCACAGGGTATAAGCACTCGTCGTTGGTCAGGATGGGAGAATGATGCGCTAAGCTTAAATCTGCCACCAGTGCCTCTAACTTGCCGTCGGTATCCAGTCGCCAGCTAATCACCGGTTCTAGTAAAAATTGCTGTCCGTCGCCAAGTAGTGCCGCGTGACTGCCGATAAGATCGGGGATTTCCTGAACAATATTTGCACCGGCGTTTTGCGGGTATTGACTCATCGCGTCTAGCGCCGCGATATGGTGTGGCGGTGTTTCGCTAAAATGTCGAGAAGTGCGCGGATCATAATAACCCTGGGCTAGTCCAGAGTGGGGGTCGTTGAGATCAACGCAGCGAGAAACGCCGTTGAGCCAGGGCAGAATGGCGGCATTTTGGCCATTTGCCAAGCGCGCCCAGGCAAGAATTTTCACGGCGTAAAGCTTGTCACGACTCAGCGCGTGGTGAGCGTATAGTAAACAGAGACCTTCGTACTCTGGTGAAACCCGAAGGATTCGATGTTGCTCTGTACGTGCAGGACGCAGAGGAAAGGGGATTATCTTCGCGGACGAAGGCTTACCGTTGTTACGTGGAGCCATAGATAATTCCTCACGTAGCGGGCGGTACATTGCCGGCGGATTTTGGCGGGTTTGCACCCAGATCAAAATCTTTCAGGGAAAATCTCATTTGAAACCCGAGTTACATTAAACTCGGTCGCGGCGATGTCCCTTTCTGTTAAAATTACTCTCTGTTTATTGATTTGCCAAGTGTTTGATAATGACTTCTTGCTATTTTGCGTATGGCTCCAATATGAACCCAGCCCGAATGCGGGCGCGAGGTTTGAACTTTGTTAGCGCTGAATCGGCTGTTCTGCTGGGGTTTCGGCTGGTCTTTAATAAGCAGTCGCACTGCAAACCCAGTGTTGCTTATGCGAATGTGCGGCCCGCAAGTAAGTGCCGTGTAGAGGGTGTTTTGTACACGCTAGCGAATGCTGCTGACCTAGATTTGATGGATCATTTTGAAGGTACCCCGGTGCGCTATAGTCGTGAGTGTTTTCAGGTTGTAACAAGCACAGGCCCACGCGCCACTTGGATTTATGTGGCGAATCCGGCATTTATCAATAATCGCCTATTGCCGGAAAGCAGCTATCTCATGCATTTGTTGGCAGGTCGCGATTTTTTGTCTGTTGAATACCTGCAGATGCTGTCGGATCACCACTGTGTCTTGTCAGAGCCTATTCCGGGTGAGCAGGGCTTGTTGCGAAATGCCTGAGGCTTTATTAGCGAATCTCTCTGTTTCCGTCGATGCTGAAAGCGTCTGTGCAATATTTGATTCCTGTTTTGGAGCATCAATGCGAACACGCTTGGTAGGCGGTGGTGATGAACCCCTTTATCTGCCGGCCGATGCCAGTAATGATTACCATCAGATCATATTTAGATCAGACTATGCAGCAAGTGCTCTGCACGAAGTTTCTCATTGGTGTATTGCGGGCGAGCGGCGGCGCCAGCAACTTGATTACGGTTATTGGTATGAGCCAGATGGGCGATGCCTTGATCAGCAGCGCAAGTTTGAGTCGGTAGAGGCCGGCCCGCAGGCGTTGGAGTGGCTATTTAGTGTCGCTGCTGGGCGTCAATTTAGAGTTAGCATAGATAATTTGGATGGGAGTGATATTGATCCATTCCCATTTCAGTTGGCGGTATGGCAAAAGGTGCGTTTTTATCTGGCGTATGGCTTGCCGGCTCGCGCGGCAATTTTCCAGCTGGCCCTGCAAGCATACTCCGGATCGCAACAGATTACTGATTCAAAGCATTACCATCTTGAAATAATAATATCCATATAAATCATACGGTTGATAAATATTCTTGATAGTTTAGTTTAAAATTTTCCATCTAATATTAGGAGTCGTACCGCCCTTGAAAATTCTGGTTGATGAGAATATTCCTGCTGCCGAAGCGTGTTTTTCACAGTTTGGTGATGTGCGGCAGGTGAATGGTCGGCAATTAAAAAATACGGATATCGGCGATGCTGAAGTGCTCATTGTGCGTTCAGTCACTAAGGTCAATCAGACCTTACTTGCAGGTACGGGAGTGCGCTTTGTTGGTTCCACTACGATTGGCACCGACCACCTCGATCTGGCGTATTTAGCCTCTTCGGGAATTAAGGTCTGTAATGCGCCGGGCTCAAATGCGGAATCTGTAGTCGATTATGTGATCAGTTCGATCTGCCACTGCGACGATCTGCTTGAGCGTTTATTGGCGGGAGAACCTGTCGGCATTGTCGGCTACGGCAATGTGGGGCAGCGTCTGGGGCGGCGTTTAAGCGCGCTGGGAATAAAATGGCGTGCTTACGATCCTCTCCTAAATCAGGCGCAGTTTTCAGTTCTGACTAGCTTAGAGGAGGTCGTAAATAGTAGTTTGCTCTGCTTGCATGCACCATTAACCCACGACGGCGAGTTTCCTAGCTACCATATGCTTAGTGCTGATCAGCTAGCGGCCATGCCCTCGAATGCGGTTCTGCTAAACGCGGGTCGCGGCGAGGTTGTGGCCACCGAGGTCTTGTTGGCATTGATTGATCAACGGCCCGATATTAGCTTGGTTCTGGATGTGTGGGAGGGCGAGCCAAATTTTCCCGCAAGTCTCGCCTCGCGTTGTCGTATCGCCACCCCGCATATTGCTGGCTACAGTGCCGATGGTAAATTGACCGGGTTGCGCATGGTCGCCACCGAGCTGGCGGATTTTCTGGGGCTGGATTTAAAGCCATTTGCCATTCCAGATAATATGACTGAGACAGCGCCACTGTCGTGTGAGGGTATCGATGAGGCTGGTTTTGTTCGGCACGCAGTATTATCGGTTTACGACGTAGCAGCCGACGACGCCCGTTTTCGTCAAATTATAGGCTCGAATGTTCGGGGTGAGGCGTTCGATTTATTGCGCAAGAATTATCCCAGTCGTCGCGAATTGGCGTTTAGCGCCTTAACAACAGCAAACCCAAAATTTACTACCCTGCTTAGCACGCTGCAAAGCGGCCATTAGACCACGCGCTGTTATCGTAGCAAGGGTTTTGCGGTAGCCAGAGGAAATCATGTTTAAACTCGGATTAATTGTAAATCCACTGGCGGGCTTGGGCGGGCCGCTGGGAATGAAGGGCAGTGATGGCCTTGATTTAAGTGAAGTTCCAAGCGGCGATTTGGGGCGATCCACGGCCCGCGCCTTGCGGTGTTTAGCGCGAATTGCATCTAGTCAGTCAGGGCAACTTACGGTTTACGGCTTTGCTGGCGAAATGTCGGCGCAAGCCGCTAGCGGTGATGAATCAGATCGTGTGGGTTTAACCTTCGTTTCCGTGGGTAATGCTGCTGACCGGAGTAAAACGACGCCTGCGGACACACAGGGTGCTGCATTAACCTTATTGAATCATGGTGTGGATCTGCTGCTATTTGTCGGTGGTGACGGCACAGCTCGCGATATCTACAGCGCGGTTGGCACCCAAGTGCCGTGCTTAGGTGTGCCTGCCGGCGTCAAAATGCATTCAGGCGTCTATGCGGTGAGCCCAGAGAGTGCGGCCGATATCGTACTGGCGTTGATGGCTGGCGGTTTAGTGGAACTCAGTGAGCAAGAGGTGCGAGACATCGACGAAGATGCCTTTAGGGCCGGCAGTGTGCGCTCCAAGTATTTTGGCGAATTGCTGGTGCCGAGCATCGGTGGGTTTTTGCAGCATGTGAAATCTGGTGGTCGCGAGCAAGAAGAGTTAGTGCTGGCCGATATTACTGACCACATTATTGAGTCTATGGATCCGAACACGCTGTATATTATTGGCCCTGGCAGTACGACGGCGGCAGTTATGGCGCAGCTCGGATTGGCTAACACCTTATTGGGCTTCGATGCCATTGCCAGTAGCGCGTTGCAGGGTGGTGATCTGAATGCAGAGCAGCTGGCGACACTTATTGCAGGCCATTCTGGGCCCATTAAAGCGATTATTACTGCTATCGGCGGGCAGGGGCATATTCTCGGGCGGGGAAACCAGCAGTTAACGCCAGCCCTGATTCGCGCTATTGGTAGAGAGAATTTCATCGTTATTGCCACAAAAACAAAAATAACGGCCTTAGAAGGGCGGCCGCTATTGGTGGATAGTAATGATCCGGTGTTGGATATTGAGTGGCAGGGATATATTCAAGTGGTGACCGGTTACCGCGATGTGGTGATGTATCGGGTTAGTGCTAGCGGTGAGTGATTTTAACGAATTTGATAAATTGAGCGGATTTTCTGAATGGGCACTTTCGGCAGAAAAGGACGCCCAGCGTTTGTTTCACGGTCGAGGCCAGTGCTTTGCCGGTTTTGAGTATTTCACGGTTGATTACTTTGAGCCGATATTGTGGATAGTGCTGTATCGGGAGCCAGGCGCTGATTTCTGGGCGTACTTCTGTGTGGCGTTGCAAGCGCGTTTCGCAGAGGTGTGCACTGCCGCAATAGTTCAGAGACGATATGAGAAATCTCCATCAACGTATTGTTTATGGGGAAGTATTTCAAAAGAGATTTATGCCAAAGAAGACTCGTGCCGATTTAAGTTAGATTTAACGAGCAAGCAAAATATCGGTTATTTTATGGATATGCAGCCCACGCGATCTTGGCTTGCTGAGCGGGCCAAAGGGCAGCGTGTGCTCAATTTGTTTTCGTATACCTGCGCGTTTTCCGTTGCGGCGGAACAGGCTGGTGCAGCGGCGATAGTTAACATTGACACCAGCAAGCCCGCACTAACTCAGGGGCGAGAAAATCATAAACTTAACCCCGCTGTAAGGTCGTCTGAGCTGACTTTTTTAAGTCACGATATTCTAAAGTCTTGGGGGCGCCTGAAAAAGCTCGGCCCCTTCGATATCGTGATTTGTGACCCGCCATCGCGGCAGCCGGGTAGTTTTGATGCGCTTAAAGACTATCGGAAATTAGTGCGTCAGTTTCCCGCGCTGCTAGTAAGCGGCGGCGACATACTCGTTTGCCTGAACGCGCCCTATTTGGGTCAAAATTTTTTAGAAGCGACCATGGATGAGTTTTGCCCATCGGCAACATTTATATCACGACTTGCGGGGCGAGCAGACTTTCCAGAGGCAGACTTGGATGCAGCGTTAAAAGTGCTGCATTACCGGCTTTAAAAGAGAGTCGGGAAGGGCGTAGCAGCCGATAAACAGCCGCTACGTGAACTTTGCTATAGTTAGGCGGGTTTTTTTGCGATCAATTGTTTGCGGTACGACGCAAGGAAATGCGCAAAGCGTTCTATCGCATCGGCGAGATCAATTTTGTTCGGTAAAAACACAATTCTAAGATGGTCTGGTTGTGGCCAGTTAAAGCCACTGCCTTGCACCAACAGTATTTTCTCCTGATTCAGTAAGTCCAGCACCAGCTGCTCATCGTCACGTATCGGATACACCTCTGGGTCGAGGCGGGGGAACATGTAAATTGCCCCAGCGGGTTTGGTGCAGCTTACGCCCGGTATTTCATTGAGCATTTTATGGGCGAGATCGCGTTGCTCAAGTAAGCGGCCGCCGGGCAAAATTAACTCGTTAATACTTTGATAGCCACCGAGTGCGGTTTGAATCGCATGTTGCGCTGGTACGTTAGCGCATAGGCGCATAGACGACAGAATATTAAGACCTTCTATGTAGTCCGCAGCCCGATCTTTGGCGCCGGAGACAATTAGCCAGCCACTGCGGAAACCCGCGAGGCGATAGGCCTTAGACAAGCCATTAAAGGTCAGGCAAAGAATGTCTGCTTTTAGACTGCCAATAGGAATATGAACGGCGTCGTCGAATAAGATTTTGCTGTAAATCTCGTCGGCGAATACCACTAGGTTATGCGCTTCGGCAATCGCTACCAGTTGTTCCAGCATCTCACGGCTATAAACTGCGCCGGTGGGATTGTTGGGGTTAATAATTACCATCGCTTTGGTGTTTGTCGTGATTTTGCTGACAATGTCGTCGATAGATGGCTGCCAGCCATTATCTTCATCACACAAATAATGCACGGGGGTAGCGCCTGACAAAGACACCACCGCAGTCCACAGCGGGTAGTCTGGCGCGGGAATGAGGACTTCGTCACCTTGGTTGAGCAGGGCTTGGGTTGCCATACTGATAAGCTCGCTGGCGCCGTTGCCAAGGTAGATATCATTAACGCCAACGCCGGGAATACCGATCTTTTGGCATTCTTGCATGATGGCTTTACGGGCGCTGTAAAGACCTTTGGAGTCGCTATAGCCCTCACTGTCGGGCAGCATGCGAATCACATCTTGAATGATTTCGTCTGGAGCATTAAAGCCAAAGGGTGCCGGATTGCCAATATTCAGCTTAAGAATACGGTGACCTTCTTCTTCTAACTCATTGGCGCGCTGAAGTACCGGCCCGCGAATTTCGTAGCAAACGTTGTTCAGTTTTTTTGATTTTAAATGCTGACCCATGTCCCGCCTTCTTAACCGGTAGCAACCCGGAATCTCAGTATTCAGACTGTGATATACAAACCACCTGTCTGCGTAATTCATCTTGTGTACTAGTTATAGCCGTATACACTAAGGTAGCGTAAGCGCATAAATAGTTTAGCGGCCCAGTATACGGGTTAGAAGGCGATTAGGTGGAGAGGTATTCGTGGAAAAAGTAGTGAAATCTGAACAGGAATGGCGGGAACTACTCACAGAAGAGGAGTTTTATGTGTGCCGGCAAAAAGGTACTGAGCGGGCCTTTACTGGTGAGTACTATGATGCAAAAGCGGCCGGCAGCTATGTATGCCGCTGCTGTGGGCAAGCTCTGTTCGAATCTGAAACCAAATATGATTCTGGTTCTGGCTGGCCGAGTTTTTATAAACCAGTCGAAGAGCAGGTTGTGGATGTTAATCGCGATGCCAGCCACGGTATGGTGCGTGAAGAGGTGGTGTGCGCGCGCTGTGATGCGCATTTGGGTCATGTTTTCCCCGATGGGCCAGCGCCAACGGGGTTGCGATACTGCATTAACTCACTTTCCTTACGACTTGATGACACAGGTGACTGAATAATGGTCAATTTGGCTGTTAAATAGTCGATTTGTGAGGTTTTTTAGTTTTTTTAGCACTAACTGTTAAAAGCGGCTTGACGGCAGGCGCTAAGGTTTCTAGAATTCGCGCCACTTTCAGACGTCAAGTGACTCGGAGTCTGGAAGGTTTGCGGCGTCCCCTTCGTCTAGTGGCCTAGGACACTGCCCTTTCACGGCAGTAACAGGGGTTCGAGTC
>JAGPVP010000052.1 GCA_018066965.1 Zhongshania sp.
AACCGGGGTTTAAGCGGCTAGAGCGTAGTTGTCGTCGTTGGCAACTATTAGGTTTACAGCTTTGGATTTACGTGATTGGCTGTCATCACGGCATGCACCTCAGAGCGTTGTAACCGGCGTCGAATCCAAATCGGCCCCAGACCGGTAAGTGTACCGCTTTGCGTTGCTTGCGGCCAGTGGCTTTGCTTGCTTAGTTTTTGCGTTCGATGTTGAGCTTGATGTTTAGCGACTTGTTAAGCAGTTCTGCTTCATCTTCGAGGTCGGCTGCGATGAGGGGGTTTATATTGAGCCAGTCCTCTGGGATTGACAGTGTTAGCTCTTCAGGTTTCGGGCTATGCAAGCTGATATTTTCTGGTAATTTTTTGGGTTGTCGGCGGCGATAGAGGATACAGGCGAGACGAAGCACGCAGACTAATGGCCAGTCAGCGCTGACGCCATACGTTAAGGTGCTGGGCTGTTTGGGTTTGCGGCGATGATTGGCGACCAAAAAACTGAGGCGAGCCTGCTCTTGCCGGGAAAATCCGGGCATGTCGGCGTTGCCAAGTATGTAGGCGCCATGCTTTTGGTAGCCGCCGTGGGCGATGGCAAGGCCGAGTTCGTGGAGTTGTGCTGCCCAGCGTAAGAGCGCTTCGGCTTCATGTTCTGGTGTGCTGATGTGTGGCGCGACAGCAGGCAAAAGTTTTGCGCAAAAATCGGCAACGCGGTCACCCTGGGCGCTGTCGATACCGTACTGAATAATAAGGTGTTTGATGGTGTCTTCGCGCTTGTCGCGGTGATGTAGGCGGCCGGCGAGATCGTGAACAATGCCTTCGCGGATGGCGTAGGCGGATACGTGCAAGCCCTGCATGTCTAGTTCTTGGAATAGCGCGTAGAGTACGGCAAGGCCACCGACGAAAACGTCTTTGCGGTCATCGCTGAGTCCGGGGATATTTAGCTTGTGACTGTGGTCAATTGTCAGCACTTGGTCTTTGAGTTTTTCTAATCCCTCTGCGGAGATATAACCGGCCTCGCTGAATTGTTGTTCGGCGAGTATTTTGCCGATGCTGCGGATGGTGCCAGAGGCGCCGACGGCTTCGTCCCATTGGCCACGGAAGGGCTCCACGTAAGGGCCGATCATTTGTCTTGCGGCGTTAACGGCTTTTTTAAAGGCTTTTTCGCTGATGTCGCCGTTTTTAAAGTAGCGCATGCTGAAGCTGACGCAGCCCATCGGCAGGCTTTCGAGTTGGCGCGGGGTGTTGGTGCCGATGACTAATTCGGTTGAGCCGCCGCCGATATCCATCACTAAGCGGCGCTGTTTTTCGGGTGCAAAGTCGTTGGCGACACCAAGGTAGACGAGGCGAGCCTCTTCTGTACCGGAAATAATATTAATAGGTAGGCCAAGCACTGATTCTGCTTTGGCCATAAACTCATTGGCGTTGGTTGCTGCGCGAAGGGTGTTGGTGCCGACAATGCGAATTTGACGACGCGGTACACCGCGCAAGCGATCAGCCATTTTGGCAAGGCTTTCAAGGGCGCGCTCTTGGGCGCTGTCGCTTAGGCGACCGTCGTCGTCTAAGCCCGCGGCAAGTCTAACCATGTCTTTATGGCGATCTATGACGCGGAGCTTATCTTCATGGAAGCTGGCAATGAGTAGGTGGAAGCTATTGGAGCCCAAGTCGAGGGCAGCATAAGAGTCGCTATTTTGGGCCATTGTAATATTTGTTCCTTGATGAGGGTTTAGTGTATCGGCTGGAGATGCCAAAATCGACCGCTTAAATGTGTCATATTAATGACATGATTCTTTATTAAGCTGCTGTGTTGTTTTTATTACATTTTTAAGAAAGGACTTGAGATGAGCGGGCAGAGCGAAGGGGCAGCGTGGATTGCTAAAGAGCTGAGTTGGCTTTCGTTTAACGAGCGGGTGTTGCAAGAGGCGGCAGATCCAGATGTGCCGGTGATTCAGCGTATTCGCTATTTGGGTATTTTTTCAAATAACCTCGATGAGTTTTTCCGCGTAAGAGTCGCTGATGTGCGACGTTTGGCGGCGTTTTCTACACCGTCTAAGCAAGAAGAGTTTAAGGTGCTGCTGGAAGAGATTCGGCAAACGGTGATGAAGTTGCAGCATCGCTTTGACACGATGTACCGCGAAAATTTGAAAGAGTTGCGGCGCCGTAAGATCTATTTGATTAATGAACGGCAATTGGATGAGCCTCAGACTAACTTTGTGCGAAGCTATTTTCACTCGCATATTCAGCAGGAGTTAGTGCCGATTATATTGGATGATGCTAATCCAATTCCCGAACTTAATGATGCGTCTATTTATTTAGCCATAAAGCTTAGCAGTGAGCAGCAAACTCGGTTTGCGCTACTTGAAATCCCCACCACTCGCCTCGATCGCTTTATTCGAATTCCTGGCCGCAAAGGTAAGCGCGGCAAAGTGCTTATTGCGCTAGAAAATATGATTCGGGTGTGTTTACCAGAAGTTTTCCGTGGGATTTTTCCTATGGATGAAACGGCGGCGTACACCATAAAGCTGACCCGCGATGCAGATTTAGAATTGGGTGAGGAGGTGACGCACACCTTCGTAGAAAAAATGACCCAAAGTCTAAAGCGTCGTAAAAAAGGCGACCCCGTTCGGTTCGTGTATGACAGTGCCATGCCTAATGACCTGTTGGAGTACTTGGTTAAGCGCTTGGGCTTGGGGCGTTTAGACTCCATGATTCCCGGTGGCCGTTACCATAATTCGAAGGACTTCATGCGCTTTCCTAATTTGGGGCCGGCGTATTTGGACAATAAGCAGTTGCCAGTAATCCCGGTTCCGGCCATTGATCGGGCGGCTAATATTTTAAGTTGCCTGCGTGAGCAGGATATTTTGCTGCACTACCCTTACCACAGCTTTAATTATTTAACTGACTTACTGAAGACCGCCGCGATTGACCCAGCTGTAAAAAGCATTAAAGCCAGTCTTTATCGGGTGGCGTCTAATTCTCATGTGGTCGATGCCTTGTTAAATGCGGTCGCCAACCACAAAGAAGTGACGGTGGTGGTTGAGTTGCAGGCGCGCTTTGATGAAGAGGCCAATATTGCCTTATCGCAGCGTTTAACCGACGGCGGTGTGAATGTGATTTTGGGCGTGCCTGGTTTGAAGGTGCATAGCAAATTAATTTCGATTGTGCGGCAGGAAGGTAGTGTCCAAAAATTCTACTCTCATATTGGTACGGGTAACTTTAATGAGAAGACCGCGACGGTGTATACCGATTTTAGTTTGCTGACCTATGACCAAGCTCTTGGTGATGAGGTGGCAAAGGTGTTTGATTTTATTGCCTACAATTATAAGCGCCACGAATTTAAACACCTTGGGGTGTCTCCGCTGAATAGTCGCGACCGTTTGCTGGGCTTGGTTGATGCGGAAATTCACAATGCCAAAAAAGGCCATGAGTGCGGTATTACGCTGAAGTGTAATAATTTGGTAGATCGCGAGTTGATCGACAAATTATACGAGGCCAGTTCGGTTGGTGTGCCAGTGCGCTTGATTGTGCGCGGTATGTGTTCTTTAGTGCCGGGTGTTAAAGGGCTCAGCGATCATATTGAAGCTATTAGTATTGTCGATGGCTTTTTAGAGCATCCCCGCGTTTATATCTTCCGTAATGCCGGCGAGCCGCGTTATTTTATTTCGTCGGCAGATTTAATGACGCGCAATATCGATTTTAGGGTCGAGGTGACGTGCCCGATTTACAGCAAGCCTTTGCAAGAGACCTTGCAGACGATTATTGATTTGCAGTGGGCAGACAATGTGAAGGCACGAATACTGGATGCGTCGCAGAGTAACGCGTTTAAGCCCCGCAAGAAGAGCGCCGCGAAGATCCGCTCGCAACTATTAACCCATAAGTTTTTAAGCACGGGAAAATTGCCGCGTATGGCAAAGCTGGAATACCGCTCGAAGGTGAAGATAAAGCCAGCAAAATCCAAAACTAAAAAATAAGGTTTTTTTATTGCGAAATAATCAGCAGTTCGCCACTTAATTTTTTAGGGCTGCTGATTTCACGTGCTACCAGCGTTGCGCCAAACGCTTTTTGGCAACGTTTTGCTAATTTGTGGAACGGTGGTCTGCCTGGATCGGCAATAATAATTGTGCCTACCCCTGCGTCACGAGCGGCTTCTATCGCGGAAAACAGCGGTTTTACCAAGCTGTCCCAAAAACAAATATCGCCACCCAGCATGTGGCTGTGGCCTTTTAGGTCGGCAGCTTTTAGGTGTTCGTAGCGGGCGGTGCGGGTAGCAATACTCACGTCATTTAAGAGCGCGTGGGCGTCAAGATACGGAAAAACATGTTCGTCGGCGTCAAGGGCGGTGACTTTGGCCTTAAATTGCTGGGCGCATGAAATGCCTAAAATTCCCCAGCCGCAGCCTATCTCGGTGATTTTTGCGTTTTTCTTTGGTGGGTTTTCTAGCAGATAATCCATGATCAGAAACGACGAGCCCCAAACTTGGTAGCCATGTATTTCTGGGCCGGGTAAGGCCTTTTGCATGCGGCGAATAAGTTTGTGGTTTTTCTTTAATATGAGTACGTCGTTAACAATGCTTATATCTTTTAATGCCGGATGCGCGGTCATTGTCAGCTGGTGTCCTGTGTTCGCGGATGGGCGAATTAGCGAAATTGCTTTGGGCGAATAATGTCGGTGAGTTTCGCGCTGTCGGCTCTGAGCTGATCCCAGTATTCAATGTTGACTTCTAATTCCATGAACGTACAGGTGCCGACGTGGCCGAGTTTGCCGTCGTATAAATAATTTGCCAGTTCGGCGAGGGCGGGGTTGTGGCCGATGATGACGGCACTAGCTTGAGACTGCGGAAGTTCTTTTAGCCAAGCGAGTAACTTTGCAGCTTCAAATGTGTAGGCCGCGTTCTCTTGAATAATGGTGGCGTCGTCAAATACGTCGGAGTCTGCCTGAAAGCGCTTGAGTGTTTCTTGGGCGCGTTTCGCGGTGCTGCAATAAACGTGTTGAAAGCGTCGCCCGCTGCGCTGTAGCTCCGCTGCGACCAGTTGGCAGTCGCGTTTGCCGCGCTTGGTGATGGGACGGTCAGCATCAGTTAGCTTGTCGTCATTCCAATCGGATTTAGCGTGGCGCAGCAAATAAAGAGTTTTCATGATCGTGGGGCGGGCAGCTCGTATTAGTTATGGTCGCGCACAATGCGCATTTTTTGTCGTTCCCAATCGCGGTTTTTCTCAGTCTCACGCTTGTCGTGATCCTGCTTGCCTTTGGCAAGGCAAATTTCAGCCTTAATCAAATGCTTTTTCCAGTACAGCGCCGTGCAAACACAGGTGTAGCCTTTTTGTTGAACGGCTTCCTGTAGTTTGCTTAGTTCTTTTGCGTGTAGCAAGAGTTTGCGAGTACGGGTTGGGTCCGTCACATAATGGGTAGACGCACTGAGCAGCGGGGTAATGTTACAGCCCAGCAGAAATGCCTCTCCGTCTTTTAGGATAACGTAGGTATCGGTAATTTGAATTTTGCCCTGACGTAGACTTTTGACCTCCCAGCCGCGAAGTTCTATACCGGCTTCAAACTTGTCGGTGAGGCTGTAGTCGTGACGCGCCTTTTTGTTTTGGGCTATCGTACCGCTGGTGTTTTTTGATTTGTTTTTACTCATGGTGGCGATTATAGAGGGAGTTGCTGGCAAAACCTATTGGGCTCAGGTAAAAAGACGGTTGCTTTGCAGAATTTGATGTTACCGGCGTATGGCCTTAAAAAAACGAAAAATACAAGGGATCTGGTCTAGTCGCTGGACTTTTCTTGCTGCTGCCACGGGGTTAGTGGTCAGCTTGGGAAATTTCTGGAGGACACCACAGGAGCTTGGTCAGAACGGTGGCGGTGTTTATCTCCTTGTCTATGTGGCGTGTTTATTCCTAGTTATGTTGCCCATTGCGGTTGCTGAGGTGCGTATTGCGGTACGCGCTCGTGGCAATCCGGTGCATGCCATCGATCAAGTGGCTCACTATGCCAAGGCCAGTAAGCATTGGTCTTTGGTGACTCAAATTGCGTCTATTGCGGCGTTGTTGTTGGCAGTTAATTATTCGATTGTGTCGGGCTGGTTGCTCGCCTATGTGGCGAAGATGGCATCTGGGGTGATGGATGCTGGGAGTCTGGATCTCGTGGCCAGCGAATTTCAGGAGCTGTTGGCGTCGCCAGAGCTAATGCAGTTTTGGCAGCGGGTATTCCTGTTGATGGCGGTCGGCTTGTCCGCACTGAATGTGGTGCGGGGTATGGCGGCGGTGCTACGGGTGATCTTGCCGGTGCTGCTGTTGGTGCTGTTGGGATTGCTTTATTACGGTTATGCCATGGGTGATTTTCAATCGGCATTGCATTGGATGTTTGATTTACGAATAGAAGACCTGACATGGCGTGGCGGTTTTTCGGCCCTGCAGCACGCCTTTTACACTTTGAGTATTGGCACTGGCGCGCTAATGGCTTACGGCGCTTATTTCCCCTCAGGTCGCTCAGTTACAAGGCAGTTAATTGCTTTGGCGGTGTTCGATACCGCCGTGTTGATTATTGCGGGTGTGGCGATATTGGCCTTGGTGTTTGATCAGCACATTGTGTCTGGCTCAGGCCCTGCGCTGCTATTTATTAGCCTGCCATTTTCGTTTGGCAATTTAGTGTTTGGCGATATTGCCGGTACGGTGTTTTATTTACTGCTGTTTATTCTGTCCTTAACCACCGTGGTGGCCTTGATGGAGCCGGTAGTGGCGTATTTGGTTGAGCGCTGGGGTTTTATGCGTTGGCTTGCGGCATTGTTGGTGGGTGGTTTGGTATTTATTGTTGGTGATTTGTCGATATTGTCGATGATGCCCGAGACCGAAATGCGTTGGTTGGCCCGCAGCTTGATGGAGTGGTTGGATATTATAGCGGCCAATGTATTGCTGCCCTTGTGCGCGCTATGTTTTGTTTTGTTTGCCGCTTGGCGGGTGCCAAAGTTAGTGTACGGAGTACGGGAAGGTTGGTTTGAGGGGGTGTTTTTTTGGCTTTGGCAGGCCTTGTTGCGGTATATTGCGCCGCCTGCCGTGTTGACGGTACTAGTTGTTGGTTTGTATTTTCGTGTTTCTAGTTAGTCGTGGCGCGTAACACGTTGGAAAGATTCAGGGCCCCAGTATGAACGAAATTCGACGAAGTGCTTTGCTACCCTATTCTGCAGATGTTATTTATCAACTGATAAATGATGTGGAAGCTTATCCGCAATATATGGATGGGTGTGTGGGTGCTGAGGTGTTGGCGCACACTGACGATACGATGGATGCGCGTTTGGATTTGTCTCGTGCGGGTATTCGTCTTAGCTTTGTCACACGTAATACCTTAACGCCGGGTCGTAGCGTGCGCTTGAAATTAATTGATGGCCCGTTTGAAAATCTTACTGGCGAGTGGTCGCTGCTGGCATTGGGCAGTGATGCGTGCAAGGTGAGTTTGCATTTACAGTTTGCCTTGGCAAATAGCGTGGTGGGAATCGCTACGCGACAGCTATTTAATTCAGTGGCTAATAATCTTGTCGATGCCTTAGTTAAAAGAGCGAATGAGCAATATGGAAAATAATAATAAAACTATTCATGTTGAAGTGGTGTACGCCCTACCTGAACGGCAGCGCATTGTGGCTTTGGAAGTGCCCGAAGGGTGCACCGTGCGGGCAGCGGCAATGCAGTCGGGTTTAGATAAGCAGTTTCCCGATTTGGATTTGGCGACGGCAGATCTAGGTGTATTTGGCAAAGTAGTCAGCGCCCCAGATGCGCAGGCACTTAAGAGTGGTGAGCGCGTTGAAATCTATCGCCCGCTGATTGCCGATCCCAAAGAAGTTCGTAAACAGCGGGCCGCCAAGGTGAAGGCCCGCAAAGAGTCGCAGTAGGCTACTTAGTGTCTGCCGGTGCTACTGGCGCAGTCTGCTGCTCTGATGTTGGTTTGATGTCGGTGGTAAATTCGCTGAGTTTACCGTCTACAAAAAATACCGTCAGCTGGTGATGCTCTTTTTTGTCGTTGTTGCGGTCGTTCAGCGTATAAACGTAGTCCCAACGATCTGGGCTGAATGTGTCGCGCACTAATGGCGTGCCCATGACATACTCAACCTGGCTGCGAGTCATGCCAATCTTGAGTTGGTCTACCATTTCTTGGGTGATAATGTTGCCCTGATCGATAGGCAGACGATAAACACCGGGAAATTCCAAAGAGCTGCAGGCGGCCAGAGAGACGAGTAGGCAGGCTGTGGCAAGTTGTCTATACATGCTAAGGGTTCCAATCGCTTATAGAGGCGTGGGATAATAGCGCAAACCCAATCGCAACGCTAAGGTCCAGGGCATATGTCTATAGAAAATCAAGAGCTTCGTAAAGCGGGTCTCAAAGTTACTTTGCCTAGAGTGAAGATTTTACAGCTGCTGGAGCAGGCGGAGAGCGAGAATCAACATTTTAGCGCGGAAGATGTTTACCGCGCTTTAATGGAGTCTGGTGAGGATGTGGGTTTAGCCACAGTTTACCGCGTACTGACTCAATTCGAGGCCGCGGGCTTAGTAACCCGTCATAATTTTGAGACCGGTCACTCGGTGTTTGAGTTGGAGAAGGGCGATCATCACGACCATATCGTGTGCATGGAGACGGGTGCCGTTATTGAGTTTTTTGACGAAGTTATTGAATCTCGTCAGCGTCAGCTAGTTGCCGAGCGCGGTTTTGAATTGGTAGATCACAGCCTAGTTTTATATGTGAGACCGAAGAAGGCGTAATGCTTTAACGCTGAATGGGAGACGGGAGATGCAAGGGCGCTTTTGCGTTTCTCGTCTCCCGTCAAGCATCCAGCGACTCTAGGTTTGTCTTCTTCCGAGTTTAGTGTCTTATCCCCAGCATCTCCCGCGCGTGTGCCAGTGTGTTCTCAGTAATCGCGATACCCCCTAGCATACGGGCAATTTCTTCAATTTTTTGATTATCTGCTAGTGGCTCCAGCGTGGTGGTGAGTTTGGTTTTGTTGCCGGTCTTTTGCACTTTTATGTGGTGATCGCCCTGGCTGGCGACTTGCGGCTGGTGGGTGACGCACAGGACCTGGCTGCGCTGTCCCAGCGCTTTAAGAAGCTGACCGACAATTTCTGCGGTGGCGCCGCCAATACCGACATCAACCTCGTCAAAAACAACTGTGGGGATGGCGGCGACTTGCGCGGTAATCACTTGAATGGCCAAGCTGATGCGCGATAGTTCGCCTCCCGAAGCAATTTTGTTGAGCGGGCCTTTGGCTGCGGCGGGGTTGGTGCTAATGAGTATTTCGACCTCTTCTTGGCCGTGGCTATGAGGCTCATCGCTGCTTAGTGGATGCATCGCAAATTCAATTTCACAATGCTTCATGGCAAGGGCTTGCAGTTGTTCTTCTACACCTTGCTTCATTAGCTTGGCGGCTTTTGCGCGTTTTTTAGTTAATTCCGTCGACGCGCTTTGGTAGGCTTTTAATGCCTGGCTTTGTTCGCTGCGCAGGTGATCAATTTTTTCGTCGCTGGCATCTAGGCTTTCTAGTTGTTCTTCAAGCGAGGCTTGCAAGGTAGTAAGTTCATCCGGTTGAATCCGGTGTTTGCGAGCGGTTTGGTAGATGGCGTCTAGTCGCGCTTCCACTTCGCTTAGTCGTTCTGGGTCGAGTTCGGTGCCGTCGATAACGTGCTGCAGCTCGCCTGCGGCCTCTTCAATTTGTATGCGTGCGCTTTCTAAAAGTTGCGCGGCATTCTCTTGGGTGCTGCTGCGATGCTGGCTGCTATAAAGCGACGACAGTGCCTGATGTAAAATGCCCATCGCGTTCACTTCGCCATCTCGGCAAAGGTTTAGGCTGTGATGGTTTGCGGCCAGTATTTGTTCGGCATTGGCGAGTTGCTTTTGCAGGTTTTCTAGCTCGTCGAGCTCGCCGTCTTTTAAATCAAGGCGGTGTAGCTCTTCTAGCTGATAGCGCAATAACTGCTCTTGCGCGTTTTGCTCGGCTTGATTGCTTTGCAGTGCCAGCAACGATTTGGTATGGCGTTGATGTTGGTGGCAATGCTCACCAGCCTTTAGGGCAAGTGCTGTGGTTCCTGCAAAGGCGTCTAGTAATTCGCGCTGATAGGGCTTTTGCAGCAGCGACTGATGGGCGTGCTGGCTGTGAATGTCTATTAGTAGTGAACCCAGTTCACGTACGTCTTGCAGGGTAGCGGGCTGGCCGTTGATGTACGCGCGGGATCGTCCGTCTTTAGTAATAACCCGTCGCAACATACACTCATTGCCGTCGTCTAGGTCATGCTCTTTAAGCCAGTGGCCAGCGGCCACAATATTGGCAATATCAAATTGGGCGTGAATATCGGCGCGGTCTGCGCCAACCCGAACAATATTGCTGTCGGCACGGTCGCCAAGGGCGAGTCCAAGCGCGTCGAGCATAATAGATTTACCTGCGCCGGTTTCGCCGGTAAGCACCGTCATGCCGGCGTGCAGCTCAATATCTAAGCTTTCGGTGATGGCGTAATTGCTAATGTGTAGATGGTTCAGCATGGCGATCTCTCACAGTGGTGCTGAAAAATTAGTCTGTATATTTATACAGTAAATTGCCTGTGGCGGACAAGAGCCCGGTGCGATCATATTAAAAATCTTTGTCGCTGCGCTTGAATTACCGTCGCACAACCCCATATAAGCGACAACGCGGCGATTGTCCGCAAGACTTAATATGTGTGACGGAGAGTGGATACGTGACAGAGGAACAAGACAAAGCTGCGATACAGGGTGAAGAACTTCAGTCTGGCGATTTGCAGCAAGGTGATGATCTTGAGTTAAGTGGCGAGCTGGAGCCTAGCTTGGAAGCGCAGCTGGAAGAGGCCAAACAGGCGGTTGCTGATGCACAAGAGCAGGCGCTACGTGCAGCGGCCGAGGCGCAGAATATGCGTCGTCGCGCTGAGAAAGACGCTGAGAATGCGCGTAAATTTGCGCTCGAGAAATTTGCCGGCGACATGCTTCCCGTGGTGGACAATCTTGATCGTGCGCTGGCCTCTGCCGACATCGCTGATGAAGCCTTAAAGCCGATTTTGGAAGGCGTTGAGTTAACGCTTAAAACATTGGTAGATGCCTTGGCGCGTCACAATGTTGAGCAGTTAAACCCCGTCGGTGAGCCATTCAACCCTGAGTATCATCAGGCGATGGCGATGGTGCCCAACCCCGATGCTGAGCCGAATTCGGTGATGGACGTGATGCAAAAGGGTTACACCTTGAACGGCCGCTTGCTGCGTGCAGCGATGGTCGTCATTGCTAAGGCGCCATAAATAGTAATTGTATTAAAAATGGCCTATGCCCCCTTGAAATGTGTGGATAAGGGCCAATATCTGTCACAAGACAAAGAATTTCGCCGGACGTGGCGACAGTTTTTAAGTGGAGAATGATCATGGGTAAAATTATTGGTATTGACTTGGGTACCACTAACTCTTGCGTAGCGGTAATGGACGGCGACAAGGTTAAGGTAATCGAGAACGCAGAAGGTACGCGCACTACGCCGTCTATTGTTGCTTACACCGACGACAAAGAAATTTTGGTTGGTCAGAGCGCTAAGCGTCAGGCCGTGACCAATCCGCATAACACCTTGTACGCGGTGAAGCGTTTGATCGGTCGTCGTTTTAAAGATGACGTGGTTCAAAAAGACATCAAAATGGTGCCATACAATATCTGCGAAGCTGATAACGGCGACGCGTGGGTAGAAGTAAAGGGCGAGAAAATGGCGCCTCCGCAAATTTCTGCGGAAATTTTGAAGAAAATGAAGAAAACCGCTGAAGATTACTTGGGTGAGAAAGTCACCGAAGCGGTTATCACCGTACCGGCTTACTTTAATGACTCTCAGCGTCAGGCAACGAAAGACGCTGGCCGTATAGCTGGTTTGGACGTTAAGCGTATTATCAACGAGCCTACCGCAGCGGCACTGGCCTACGGTATGGATAAATCTAAGGGCGACCGCACTATCGCGGTATACGACTTGGGTGGTGGTACCTTTGATATCTCGATTATTGAAATTGCCGAAGTGGATGGCGAGCACCAGTTTGAAGTGTTGTCGACGAATGGCGACACCTTCTTGGGTGGTGAAGATTTCGATATGCGCCTGATCGATTATCTGGCGGAAGAGTTCAAAAAAGACAGCAGCATCGACCTGAAAGGCGACTCGCTGGCTGTGCAGCGTCTTAAAGAAGCGGCAGAGAAAGCCAAAATTGAGCTTTCTTCTAGCCAGCAGACCGAAATCAATCTGCCATACATCACCGCCGATGCAACTGGTCCTAAGCATTTAGTGGTGAAACTGAGCCGCGCTAAACTGGAATCTTTGGTTGGCGATTTGGTGACTCGTTCATTAGAGCCGATGAAAGTTGCACTGAAAGACGCTGGTTTGTCAGCGTCTGAAATCGACGAAATTATCTTGGTTGGTGGTCAGACTCGTATGCCTTTGGTGCAAGCCAAGGTAACTGAGTTCTTTGGTAAAGAAGCCCGTCGCGACGTAAACCCCGACGAAGCGGTTGCCATGGGCGCTGCCCTGCAAGGCGCGGTATTGTCTGGCGAAGTAAAAGACGTATTACTGCTAGACGTAACTCCGCTGAGTCTTGGTATTGAAACCATGGGCGGCGTAGCGACTCACCTGATTGAGAAAAACACCACGATTCCGACTAAGAAATCACAGGTGTTCTCAACGGCGGATGACAACCAGCAAGCGGTAACGATTCACGTCGTGCAGGGCGAGCGCAAGCAAGCCGCGGCAAACAAATCACTGGGTCGTTTCGACTTGGCTGATATTCCACCAGCACCACGTGGTCTGCCGCAAATTGAAGTGACTTTCGATATTGATGCCAACGGTATTCTGCATGTGTCTGCTAAAGACAAGGCGACTGGCAAAGAGCAATCTATCCGCATTACTGCGTCTAGCGGTTTGAGTGAGGAAGAGATTGAACAAATGGTGCGCGATGCCGAAGCCAATGCTGAAGCAGATAAGAAGTTTGAGGCACTGGTAGTCGCTCGCAACACCGCAGAAGGCTTAGCTAACGCGACGCGTAAAACTGTTGAGGAAGCAGGCGATAAAGCTAGCGACGAAGAAAAGGCGGCCATTGAAGCGGCCTTGGTTGAAGTTGATGAAGCGGTTAAGGGTGACGACGTCGAGAAAATCGAAGAAGCCACTAAGAAATTAACTGAAGCGTCTAGCGGTTTAGCGCAAAAAATGTACGCCGAGCAAGCCGCCCAAGCGGGAGCCGCCGGTGATGAGCAGTCTCAAGCTGGTGGCGACGATGTAGTCGATGCCGAGTTTGAAGAAGTGAAAGACGACGATAAGAAGTAAGCTCGACGCGAGGCTTGCCTCGCTTGAGTGTAACGCTGGACGGGAGACGGAAGACGCAAAGGCTAAGGTCAGCGTGTTTTGCGATCTCCCGTTTGGCATGAGGGGTAGAATCATTTAAGGGGTAGCGGGTGGCGCTACAAAAAGCGTCTCCTGCCTCCCGTCTAGCGTGAAGCGAAGCTATGTCAAAACGAGATTATTACGAAATTCTGGGTGTGTCGCGAGATACCGACAGCAAGGAAGTTAAAAAAGCCTACCGTCGAATTGCGATGAAAAATCATCCCGACCGCAACCCTGATGATCCGAAGGCGGAAGACATTTTTAAAGAGGCGACCGAAGCCTACGAAGTGCTTTCTGATGAAGACAAGCGCGCGGCCTATGATCGCTTCGGCCACGAAGGTGTTAACGCTGGCGGCGGTGGTGCTGGTGCCGGCGGGTTTAGTGATATTTTTGGTGATGTGTTTGGGGATATTTTTGGCGGCGGCGGTGGCGGTCGTCAGCGCGGCCCACAGCGCGGTTCTGATTTGCGCTACACCTTGGAAATTGACCTTGAGCAGGCGGTTCATGGCTCAACGGCTAAAATTCGTATTCCTACGCTGGTGGCCTGTAAGCCCTGTGATGGCAGCGGGGCTAAAAAAGGCTCTAAGCCGGTCACCTGTAATACCTGTAATGGTGTTGGTCAGGTGCGGATGCAGCAGGGCTTCTTTGCTGTGCAGCAGGCTTGTCCAAATTGCCGTGGCAAAGGCACGATCATTTCAGACCCTTGCAGTGAATGTCGCGGGCAAGGTTTGATTGAAGAGACGAAAACGCTGTCGGTTAAAGTGCCAGCAGGCGTCGATACCGGCGATCGTATTCGTCTGACCGGTGAAGGCGAGGCGAGTCCGAATGGCGGCCCAACTGGCGATTTGTACGTGCAGATGTCGGTGCGTCCGCACCCGATCTTTAAGCGCGACGGCAAAAATTTGTACTGTGATGTGCCAATTAGTTTTGCCGATGCCGCGCTGGGTGGTGAGCTTGATGTGCCGACCTTGGAAGGGCGCGTAAAACTAAAAATTCCAGCTGAAACCCAAACGGGCAAATCCTTCCGTTTGCGCGGCAAGGGAATTACCCCAGTGCGCGGTGGCAGTACTGGCGACTTGATTTGCAAGGTCGCACTGGAAACACCGGTATCGCTCACGAAGCGCCAGAAAGAGCTATTGCAAGAGTTGCAAGCGAGCATGGAAGGTGATGATAAACAGTCACCGCGAAAAAAAACGTGGTTTGACGGCGTAAAAACGTTTTTTGACGACATGAAGCTCTGATTGTTTTAATACGTTGATGGCTGGGTTCCGCTGATTTGGCGGAATCCAGTCTCGACTTCCCCTGTTTTTTTCTCCATTCTTGGCTGCATGTCATTTTCATAGCATGACGGTTGCGCATCACTCTCTGTTTTTGTGAGCGATGTCTGCCCCGCGGTACTCTGTTTAAGGGCGTCTCAATAATGGATAAAACCCTCAATAAGTTTGTAGCTGATTATCTGTGGTCAGATAAGGTCGTGCATTACAGCCCTTGGCGACAAAAGCTAATAGACGTTTTGCGTTTGGGCTATGTGGTGTTGGACGATTTAACCAAGGGTGAGCTTACTCTGAGGGCGATGAGCTTGGTGTACACCACCTTGCTGTCGTTGGTGCCCATGATGGCGGTGAGCTTTTCAGTGCTCAAAGCCTTTGGTATGCACAATAAGCAGTTAGAGCCAATTATGCTGCAGTTTCTTGCTCCAATGGGGGCGCAGGGCGTTGAGATTACCGACAAAATTATTGGATTTATCGACAACGTAAAAATCGGTGTTCTCGGTACCTTCGGTGTCGCCCTGTTGTTTTACACCGCGATTTCATTGATTCAAAAAATAGAAGCTACCTTCAATTATATTTGGCGTCTTGATCAGCACCGCAGTATCGGCAGACGTTTTGCCGATTACGGTAGTGTGATGTTAATTGGGCCGCTGCTGGTCTTTTCAGCCATTGGTTTGTCTGCCAGCGTGCTGGGTGGCGGCTTTGTCCAAACCATTAGTACGCACCTGCCCTTTGTGCAGCATTTAATTGCGTTTGCCACGGAGGCTGGACCGTACTTGATGATCATTGCGGCCTTCACCTTTTTCTATATGTTTATTCCTAATACTCGAGTTACCTTCCGTGCTGGTGCGGTGGCGGGGGTGGTGTCTGGGGTATTGTTCCAAAGTTTAGGTTGGGGTTTTGGGAGCGTGGTGGTATCTGCCAGTGGTAGTGGCACTTATGCGATTTACTCCGGCTTCGCGATTTTGATTCTATTCATGATGTGGATGTACATCAGCTGGTTGATTCTGTTGGTGGGCAGCAGTGTTGCATTTTATGTGCAGCACCCCGAATATATCGCGCCGACGCGGCGCAGTGGCGATTTAAGTATTCATCAGTGCGAAACCTTGGCTTTGCAGGTGATGGCGATCATTGCACAGCGGCATTATCAGGCGCGCAAACCATTTTCTGCCAGTGATTTTGTGTATCGTTTGCGAGTGCAAATTCAAGGCGTAACACGGGTGTTACGGGCATTAAAGCAGGCGGGGCTGGTGACCGAGAATCACGAAGACCCACCGCGGTACTTGCCCAATGCACCGCTTGAAAGAACCTCATTAAAGACGGTAATCGATGCGGTGCGCAGCGACGGCACCGTGCCCATGATTGCGCTGCGGGTGCCGCGTAAACCGGTGCAAGGTGTGGCTGAAGTGACTGCGGCAATTGATGCGGCTTTGGATGCGGCGTTAGCGTCAACCACGGTGCGAGATATGGCGCTTGGAAGTGAGCAAGCAGATACTGCGGCGCAACAAGGCGTAGTAAGCGTCGACAAAAAAGCAGATACAGACTCTTAAATATTGGAAAGCGTTATGACAGTTCGAATAGCAGTAACCGGTGCCGCAGGGCGAATGGGGCGAATTTTAATTGAGGCGGTATCGCTCAATGATGGTTGTGAATTAACGGGGGCAATTGAGCGCCCTGAAAGCTCTCTTGTCGGCGCTGATGCCGGCGAGCTAGCGGGCCTTGGCAAAAATGGCGTGGTCATCGTCGGTGACGTGAATGCGGTGCTGAATGATTTTGACGTGCTCATCGACTTTACCGTGCCGGCGGCAACGCTCGCTAATGCCAAAGCGTGTGGCGCTGCAGGCAAGGGCATGGTGATTGGCACTACCGGCTTTAATGCGGAACAAAAGGCAGAGTTGGAAGCGGCAATTGCACCCATCGCGATTTGTCAGGCTTCAAATTTTAGTACTGGTGTAAATCTGTGCTTTAAGCTGTTGGATATGGCAGCACGGGTATTGGGTGATGATGTTGATATTGAAATTGTAGAGGCTCATCACCGTCACAAAATCGATGCGCCATCAGGCACAGCGCTGAGCATGGGGCAGGTTGTGGCCGATGCGCTGGGGCGCGATTTAGAAAAAGTCGCGGTTTACGGCCGCGAAGGTCAAACCGGCGCGCGGGATCGCGAAACTATTGGTTTTGCCACTGTGCGCGCGGGGGATATTGTCGGTGATCATACCGTCATGTTCTGCGCCGACGGCGAGCGGGTTGAAATCACCCACAAAGCCAGTTCGCGGATGTCATTTGCTCGCGGCGCGGTGCGTGCGGCGGCATGGGTGAGTGCGCAGGCGGCAGGTCGATATGATATGCAAGACGTGCTTGGCTTGAAGTAATTCTGGGCTTTACTGGCTGCGTATTCGGTCGGCATAGCTAGGCGCAGTCGACAGGGGTGGCATTAGCGGTATTTATTGCGGTGGACGCGCGGGGGGAGTTTCGCGTAAAATCGCGCATCAGATTAGGGTGCCGAGCTAAATTAGCTCCGCAGCCCCGCAAAAAGCGAGGTGAGGTAATCTTCATCTCGCTTTTTTGCACGCGTATTTTCCTCTGTGGTCCCTTGGTTGTCGTTCCGGCAGGTGTGTCGGCGGTAGCTCTCGGCCGCAAGTTTGATCTAGGAGGTAGTCTTGACGGTTCCAGCCATACTTGCCCTTGAAGACGGCAGCATTTTTCGGGGCATCGCCATTGGTGCTGAAGGGCATTCGGTTGGTGAGGTCGTTTTTAATACGGCAATGACCGGTTACCAAGAAATATTGACCGATCCCTCATATGCTCGCCAAATTGTGACATTAACCTATCCCCATATCGGCAATACCGGTGTGAACAGCGAAGACGAAGAAGCAGAGCATATTTGGTCCGCCGGATTAGTTATTCGCGATTTACCCTTGCTTGCATCGAGTTTCCGCAGCGAGCAAAGCCTGTCTGATTACCTAAAAGCACGGAATATTATTGGTATTGCCGATATTGATACCCGCCGCTTAACGCGTATTTTGCGTGACAAGGGTGCGCAGGGCGGCTGCCTGATGGCGGGTGATATCGACGAAGCCAAAGCGCTGACCATGGCGAAGGAGTTTGCCGGTCTTAAAGGCATGGATTTAGCCAAAGAAGTCACTACTGCCAAAAGCTACGAGTGGCGCGAAGGGAGCTGGGCGCTAGGTGCAGGTCACAAAACGTTTAGCGACGCTGAGCTGCCATATAATGTTGTGGCCTACGACTTTGGCGTAAAGCGTAA
Organism: Zhongshania sp.; assembly: GCA_018066965.1. Taxonomy (GTDB): domain Bacteria; phylum Pseudomonadota; class Gammaproteobacteria; order Pseudomonadales; family Spongiibacteraceae; genus Spongiibacter. The sequence goes on from JAGPVP010000052.1 coordinate 17,893, forward strand.
TATTCTGCGGATGTTGACGGATCGCGGCTGCCGCTTGACGGTGGTGCCGGCGCAAACATCTGCCGCCGACGTTTTGGCAATGAAGCCTGACGGTGTGTTTTTGTCTAACGGCCCCGGTGATCCAGAGCCTTGCGATTATGCGATTGCGGCTATTAAAGAAATTCTAGCGACTGGCGTGCCAGTATTTGGAATTTGCTTGGGTCACCAGTTATTGGGCTTGGCCTCTGGCGCCAAAACTCAGAAAATGAAGTTTGGTCATCACGGTGCCAACCACCCAGTGCAAGATTTGGCCACTAAGGTTGTGCACATCACCAGCCAAAACCACGGTTTTGCGGTCGATGAAAGCTCCTTGCCTGCTAACTTGGTGGTAAGCCATAAGTCCTTGTTTGATGGTTCACTGCAAGGTATTCGCCGTACGGATACACCGGCGTTCGGATTTCAGGGGCACCCAGAGGCGAGCCCAGGCCCGCATGATATAGCGCCCTTGTTTAATCAGTTTATAGATTTGATTAAAGCCTCTAAGCAGGCCTAGTAGGGAGTCCGGCCTTGCGGTTTTGTAAGCGGTTTTTGTTGGTCCAAGTCGTAAGTCTGACGTCGGACCAGAGAATCGATTACCGCGCCCGACTTTAGCGCCCGACGTCCAGCTTCCGACGTCAGGCTTTTTTGTAACGAAGCACAGAGTCAGATGATTAGCACTTATGCCAAAAAGAACTGATATCCAAAGCATCCTTATCCTCGGAGCTGGTCCGATCGTTATCGGCCAGGCCTGTGAGTTCGATTACTCTGGCGCACAGGCATGTAAGGCCTTGCGGGAAGAAGGTTACCGAGTGATTCTGGTGAACTCCAACCCAGCGACCATTATGACCGACCCGTCGATGGCCGATGCCACTTATATCGAGCCGGTGGTATGGGAAACGGTTGCCAAGATTATTGAGAAAGAGCGCCCAGATGCGCTGCTGCCGACCATGGGTGGTCAGACGGCATTGAACTGCGCCCTGGATTTGGATCGCGAGGGTGTTTTAGCCAAATACGGCGTTGAAATGATCGGCGCGACCAAAGACTCTATCGACATGGCAGAAGACCGCCAGCTGTTCGATAAGGCCATGAAGCGTATCGGCCTAGAAACACCAAACTCGGCAATCGCGCATAGCATGGAAGAGGCCTTGCAGGTTCTGGATTCTATTGGCTTCCCTGCCATTATCCGCCCCAGTTTTACGATGGGTGGGTCGGGTGGTGGTATTGCCTATAACAAGGAAGAGTTTGTTGAGATCTGTACCCGCGGTCTCGATCTGTCGCCAACCAGTGAGCTGTTGATTGACGAGAGCTTGATTGGCTGGAAAGAATTCGAAATGGAAGTTGTGCGTGACAAAAACGACAACTGCATTATCGTGTGTTCTATCGAAAACTTTGATCCCATGGGTGTGCACACTGGTGACTCAATCACCGTTGCGCCTGCACAAACCCTGACCGATAAAGAATATCAAATCATGCGTAACGCCTCTTGCGCGGTACTGCGTGAGATCGGTGTAGAAACTGGCGGTTCAAACGTTCAGTTTGGTATGGAGCCGCACACCGGCCGTCTGGTTGTTATTGAGATGAACCCACGGGTTAGCCGCTCTTCGGCCTTGGCTTCTAAAGCGACCGGCTTCCCGATTGCCCGCGTAGCAGCCAAGTTGGCGATTGGTTACACCCTCGACGAATTGCAGAACGAAATTACCGGCGGCGCGACGCCAGCCTCGTTTGAGCCAGCTATCGACTACGTGGTTACCAAGATTCCACGCTTTACCTTTGAAAAATTCGGCGAAGCGCAGACTCGTTTACACACCCAAATGAAGTCAGTCGGCGAAGTCATGGCTATTGGGCGCACCTTCCAAGAGTCGCTGCAAAAAGCACTGCGTGGTCTTGAAGTTGGCTCTGCTGGCTTTGAGCATCAAATCGATGTGGATCGTGACGACGCCCGTGATGTATTGATTGCCGAGCTGACTAACCCTGGCCCAGAGCGTATTTGGTTTGTGGCCGACGCTTTCCGTGCGGGAATGAGTGTTGAAGAAGTCTTCGAGCACTCGTGGATTGACCCATGGTTCCTCGTTCAGATTGAGGACATTGTTAAAACCGAGAACTCGCTGAAAACGCTGACTCTCACCGACATTACCAAAGATTTGATGTGGCGTTTAAAGCGTAAAGGTTTTTCAGATCAGCGCTTAGCCGTATTGCTTGATGTAAGCGAAACACAGCTGCGCACCTTGCGTCATAGTTTAGATATTCGCCCAGTTTACAAACGTGTTGATACCTGCGCTGCAGAGTTTTCTACGTCTACTGCGTATATGTATTCCACGTATGAAGAAGAGTGCGAATCGCTGCCCTCTGACCGCGAAAAGATTCTTGTTATCGGCGGTGGTCCCAACCGTATTGGTCAGGGTATTGAATTCGATTATTGCTGTGTGCACGCGGCCTTGGCCATGCGTGAAGACGGTTATGAGACCATTATGGTCAACTGTAATCCGGAGACAGTCTCGACTGATTACGATATTTCAGACCGCTTATATTTCGAGTCGGTGACGTTAGAAGACGTATTAGAAATTGTCGCTAAAGAAAAGCCCAAAGGCGTTATCGTTCAGTTTGGTGGCCAAACGCCGCTTAAACTGGCGCGCGATCTTGAGGCAGCCGGTGTGCCGATTATTGGTACATCACCTGATGCCATTGACCGCGCAGAAGATCGCGAGCGTTTTCAGCAAATGATTGAACTGCTGAAATTAAAGCAGCCACCAAACACGACTGTGCGCTCAGAAGAAGCGGCATTAGTGGCAGCGGCAAAAATTGGTTACCCATTGGTCGTGCGCCCGTCTTATGTTTTGGGCGGCCGAGCCATGGAAATTGTTTATAAAGAAGACGAGCTGCAGCGTTATATGCGTGAAGCGGTGCGGGTGTCTAATGAGTCGCCGGTTCTGCTAGACCATTTCTTGAATGCCGCGGTTGAGGTGGATCTAGACGCCGTATCAGATGGCAAGCAAGTAGTGATCGGCGCGATCATGCAGCATATCGAGCAAGCGGGTGTTCACTCAGGTGATTCGGCATGTTCGTTACCACCGTATTCGCTGTCGGCCGACGTACAAGATCGCATGCGCGAGATTGTTAAAGCCATGGCCTTAGAGTTAGGCGTTATCGGTTTGATGAATGTGCAGCTTGCGGTGCAAGACGGTGAAATATATGTGATTGAGGTAAATCCTCGTGCTTCGCGCACCGTGCCATTTGTATCGAAATGCATTGGCGTGTCACTAGCGAAAGTGGCCGCGCGGTGCATGGCTGGCACCAGCCTAGAAGAGCAAAATTTTACTACCGAAGTTGTACCTACGTATTTCTCGGTGAAAGAAGCGGTATTCCCGTTTGCCAAGTTCCCCGGTGTTGATCCTATTCTTGGGCCAGAAATGAAATCTACCGGCGAAGTCATGGGCTTGGGTGAGACCTTTGCTGAAGCCTTTGCGAAAGCGGCAGTCGGTGCGGGAGAAGTGTTCCCAACCAGCGGTCATGCTTTTATCAGTGTGCGTGATCCTGATAAAGAAGGCGCTATCGAGGTTGCCAAACAGCTAGTCGCACAGGGTTTTACCCTGTGTGCCACCCGCGGCACCCATAAAGTATTAACCGCCGCGGGTTTGGATTGTCAGCGCGTAAACAAGGTGCTGGAAGGTCGGCCGCATATTGTCGATATGGTTAAAAACGGCGATGTTGATTTAATTATAAATACCACCGAAGGTAAGCAAGCCATTGCCGACTCATCACTGATTCGTCGCAGCGCGTTGGTTAACAAGGTGAGTTACACCACTACACTTGCTGGGGCTGAGGCAATTTGTCAGGCTATTGCCTTTGGTGAAGAGAAAACAGTGCGTCGTTTACAGGACGTACACGAGGGTATGATGCAATGAGTCAAGTGCCAATGACGGTTGCGGGCGAAAAAGCGCTGCGCGATGAGTTACGGAATTTAAAATCTGTTGAGCGCCCACGTATTACGCAAGCGATTGCGGAAGCGCGCGCCCACGGCGATCTAAAAGAGAATGCGGAATACCATGCTGCGCGTGAGCAGCAGGGGTTTTGTGAAGGTCGAGTTCAGGAAATAGAAAGTAAGCTGGCCGGCGTGCGAGTGATCGATATTTCCGCTATTCCCTACACCGGCAAGGTGATTTTTGGGGTCACCGTGACCTTGATCAACTGTGAAACTGATGAAGAAGTGACGTATCGCATTGTTGGTGAAGACGAGGCGAGTGTGAAGTTAGGTAAAATTTCTGTGACTTCACCTATTGCCCGCGCCCTAATCGGCAAAGAAGAGGGTGATGTCGCCTTGGTAACTGCGCCGGGTGGCACTATTGAGTATGAAATCGGCAAGGTACAGCACCTCGCCGAATAATCGTGCTTCCGCTTATGCCCGAAGCAGGTTAGACAGCTTCGGGTTAGGCTTTTTAGCTGGTCGGTAAATCAATGCGATCTTACCGATGGCTTGCACCAATTGCGCCTTGTGGGCCGCACAGAATTGATCAATCATAGCGCGACGTTCTGTCGGTTCAGCTATATTCACTTTAACTTTGATAAGTTCGTGGTCGTCTAGTGCGCGGTCAATTTCGGTCATCACGCCTTCGCTTAATCCGCGATCACCGATCATCACAACGGGACTGAGTTTGTGGCCGAGGCTGCGGAGGTGTTTTTTATCGCTGGCGCTGAACTTGGACATAATATTACTAAACCGAAAAAGGCGTGGCCGAGCATTTTACTCGAAAGGCGCTTGCGCTGAAATATGAATTCTCGCTATTAATGGGGTGGGCGTGGTTAAACGTACAGGATCAAGTATTACGTGGATGAAGGAACATTTTGATGATCACTACGTCAAAATGGCCCAGAGAGAGGGCTATCGTTCGCGGGCTTGCTATAAGCTATTGGAAATTCAGGAAAAAGATCGCCTGATTAAGCCCGGCATGAGTGTGGTCGACCTGGGCAGTGCACCCGGTGGCTGGTCGCAGGTGGCGGCCATGCTGGTGGGGCATCATGGCCAGGTGTTGGCATCTGATATTTTAGAAATGGATACCATTGCTGGTGTAGAGTTTATTCAGGGTGATTTTACTGACGAAGCGGTCGCCAATGAGTTGATGGCTTTTTTAGGGAATCAGAAGGCAGACCTTGTAATTTCAGATATGGCCCCCAATATGAGTGGTATGAGGGATGTTGATCAGCCGCAGTCGATGTATTTATGCGAGCTGGCGCTGGACATGGCGAGCTTAGCATTGCGCCCCGGCGGCGGATTCGTCACCAAGATATTTCAGGGGGAAGGCTTTGACGAATATATCCGCCTTCTTCGTGAGCGTTTCACCAAGGTCGTTACCCGTAAGCCTGCAGCATCAAGGCCGAGATCGCGGGAAGTTTACCTAGTAGCCACTGGTCTGCGCGGCTAATTATTGCGTAGAGGGTGCCCAATTAATGTAGTAGAGTGGGTAAATGTTGGGGGTAAGCTCCCGTTTTTACACTTTGCGAACAGAGTAGCGTGAGGATCGGTTTTTGAACGATATGGCTAAGAATTTACTGTTGTGGGTGGTTATTGCTGCTGTCTTGTTGACGGTATTTAATAATTTCAGCGTCCAGTCACCTACTGAGCAGCTTAATTATTCGCAGTTCATTACTGAAGTGCAGAATGAGCGTGTTCGCAAAGTGGTTATTGACGGCTTAGTGATCAGTGGCGAACGCAATGACAATAGCCGCTTTGAAAGCGTGCGGCCTTTGCTCGACGATCCAAAGTTAATCGACGATTTATTACAGCACAATGTAGTTGTTGAGGGTACTAAGCCTGAACGTCAGAGTTTGTGGACGCAGCTCTTGGTGGCAAGCTTCCCGATTTTGATCATTCTTGCGATTTTCATGTTTTTCATGCGGCAGATGCAAGGTGGTGCTGGCGGCGGCAAAGGCGGTCCTATGGCCTTTGGCAAAAGTAAGGCGCGGCTATTAAGTGAAGACCAAATAAAAACTACTTTCGCCGATGTGGCGGGTGTAGATGAGGCAAAAGAAGACGTTCAAGAACTGGTAGAGTTCTTGCGTGATCCCGGTAAATTCCAGCGTTTGGGCGGCCGTATTCCTCGCGGCGTGTTGATGGTTGGTCCCCCAGGTACCGGTAAAACCTTGCTTGCTAAAGCTATTGCGGGCGAAGCAAAAGTACCGTTCTTCTCTATTTCTGGTTCTGACTTTGTTGAAATGTTTGTGGGTGTCGGTGCATCGCGAGTGCGTGACATGTTTGAACAGGCTAAAAAGCAGGCGCCATGTATTATCTTTATCGATGAGATCGATGCCGTTGGTCGTCACCGTGGTGCCGGTATGGGCGGCGGTCATGATGAGCGTGAGCAAACACTGAACCAGTTGTTGGTTGAAATGGACGGTTTTGAGGCGAATGACGGCGTTATTGTTATCGCGGCAACTAACCGACCCGATGTACTTGACCCCGCATTGCTGCGTCCAGGTCGTTTTGACCGTCAGGTTGTAGTGGGTTTGCCAGACATCCGCGGCCGCGAACAAATTTTAAAAGTGCATATGCGCAAATTGCCGCTGGGTGATGATGTTGAAGCATCAATTATTGCCCGTGGTACACCAGGTTTCTCCGGTGCAGATCTTGCTAACCTTGCGAATGAGGCGGCCCTGTTTGCGGCTCGCGGCAACTCACGTTTGGTCAGCATGGAGCAGTTTAATTTAGCAAAAGACAAAATCATGATGGGCGCTGAGCGCAAATCGATGGTGATGTCAGATAAAGAAAAATTGAATACGGCCTATCATGAAGCGGGTCACGCGATTGTGGGGCGTACCGTGCCTGAGCACGATCCGGTCTATAAAGTGAGTATTATTCCGCGTGGTCGTGCGCTTGGCGTTACCATGTTCTTGCCAGAGGAAGATCGTTATAGCCTGAGTCGCCGACATATTATTAGCCAAATTTGCTCTTTGTTTGGTGGGCGAGTTGCTGAGGAAATGACGCTGGGAGCTGATGGTGTTACCACCGGTGCGTCTAACGATATTCAGCGTGCAACAGACATAGCGCGTAAAATGGTGACCAAGTGGGGCCTGTCAGACAAGATGGGACCATTGATGTATGACGATGCTGAGGAAGAGGTTTTTCTGGGGCGCTCTGCAGGCCAGCAAGGTAAGAGCTTTTCTGGCGAAACTGCACGTCAGATCGACGAGGAAGTTCGGCGTATTATTGATGAGTGCTATAGCACTGCGCAGAAAATTCTTGAAGAGCATCGCGATAAATTAGACGTGATGGCTGACGCCTTAATGATGTATGAAACCATTGATGCCATGCAAATTGATGACATTATGTCTGGCCGTACACCACGTAAACCGACAGGCTGGGACGACGATGATCGTCGTGGCGGTCACAAGGCCAAAGTCGACGATGTGGAGCCTGAGGTATCGCCAAGTGATGACAAGAAAAATCGTCCAGAAGATCCCTTTGTCGGCTCTGTGAGTGACCACTGAGTCTGCAATGAACCCCTTGTTAAGTCCATCGCCACCGCAGCTTCGCTGCGGTGCTCGCTTATTAGATTTGAGCGAGCCGCAGGTAATGGCGATTATTAATATTACTCCTGACTCCTTTTCAGATGGTGGCAAATTCCACGCCGACGGTGTTTTGCTCGATAAAGTACTGCGTCGGGTTGAGGAGGTTTGTGAGCAGGGCGCCACTTTGATTGATATTGGTGGTGAGTCTACGCGACCGGGTTCGCTCACAGTGACTGCTGGTGAGGAGTGCGACCGAGTGCTGCCAGTAGTGGACGCCATCGCTAAGCGTTTTGATACGATTATTTCGGTGGACACCAGTACCCCAGAAGTCGTGCGCGGCGCGGCCAAGCTAGGTGCCGGATTAATTAATGATGTGCGTGCCTTGTTGCGACCGGGTGCGATGGATGCTGCTGCTGAAAGCAGCTTACCGATTTGCTTAATGCATATGCAGGGTGAGCCTAGTTCAATGCAGCAAGATCCGCGCTACCAAAATATTTTTGATGACGTGGCCGGTTTTTTAAAAGACCGAGTTGCCGCTTGTTTGGCTGCAGGTATTTCTGAGGATCGTCTACTTTTAGATCCAGGTTTTGGCTTTGGCAAAACCACGGCTCATAATTTTGAGTTGTTTCGTCGAATACCTGATTTTGTTGGAATGGGATTTCCGGTATTGGTCGGGGTGTCACGAAAATCCATGCTGGGTGCGATTACTGGGCGTGCGGTGGGCGATCGCTTAGCCGCGAGTGCGGCGATGGCGGCGATGGCGGTGGAGCGCGGCGCACATATTATTCGTGCTCATGATGTTAAAGAAACGGTCGACGCGGTGAAGTTGGCGACTGCAGTGAAGTTTGAGAAAAGTAATAATGACTAGAAAATACTTTGGCACAGATGGTGTTCGCGGTCGCGTTGGTGAAGGTGCTATCACGCCTGAATTTGTACTTAAGCTAGGCTGGGCAGTGGGGCAGGTGTTTGCCCGTGAAGGCCGTAGTAAAGTGCTTATTGGCAAAGATACGCGTATTTCCGGTTATATGTTTGAGTCTGCTTTAGAGGCAGGCTTGGTTGCGGCGGGTGTCGATGTCTTGTTGCTGGGGCCTATGCCAACGCCGGCCATCGCCTATTTAACCCGAACATTTCAGGCCCGCGCCGGTATCGTGATTAGCGCGAGTCATAACCCTTATTACGATAACGGCATAAAATTCTTTTCTGCCGATGGCACTAAATTGCCCGACGAACTTGAGATTGCAATTGAAGACGCCATCGATGCGACTATGACCACGGTTGAGTCAGCAAAGCTCGGTAAGGTGCGGCGCATTGATGACGCCGCTGGACGTTATATTGAATATTGTAAGTCTACCGGTCAAACCGGGCTTTCGTTAATAGGCTTAAAAATAGTGCTCGACTGCGCTAATGGCGCAACCTACCACGTTGCGCCTGCGGTCTTTGCGGAGCTTGGCGCCGAGGTTGTCGTGATAGGCGCGTCGCCAGACGGTCTTAATATTAATGCCAAAGTAGGTTCTACCCATCCTACAGAAATGCAGGCGCGGGTGGTGCAGGAGTGCGCGGATTTTGGTATTGCCTTTGATGGCGATGGTGACCGAGTTGTGTTTGCTGATGCGGCCGGTGATTTGGTGGATGGTGATGAGCTGCTGTACATCATTGCTGCAGAACAATTACGCCGCGGTGAGCATTGCGAGGGCGTGGTTGGCACCTTGATGTCTAATTTGGGCTTTGAGCTTGCTATAAAGGCTTTGGGTATAAAATTTGAGCGCGCCCAAGTTGGTGACCGTTACGTTAAAGAGCGTATGAACGCGCTGGGTTGGCAATTGGGCGGTGAAAACTCGGGTCATATTATTTGTGGTGATGTGAGCACCACGGGTGACGGTATTGTTGCTGCGCTGAAAGTGGTGCAAGCGGTTGTTGCCAGCGGCAAGCGTTTGCGAGACTTGCGAAAGCCGGTAAGGAAATTTCCGCAAATTATGCAGAATATTCGCATTCAAAAGCCCATGGATCTAAATCATTCGGAATTGCGTGCAACAGTAGCTCAGGTTGAGCTGGAATTAGCAGGGCGAGGCAGGGTATTATTGCGCGCCTCCGGCACCGAGCCCTTGGTGCGAGTTATGGTTGAGGGTGAGAATGCTGCGCAGGTTGCTGACTTGTGTCAGCGCCTAGCGGACAAGGTGCAAAAGCTTTCATCATAAGTGGTGGCTGTTCTTGTATGTATTTATAAGTTTATGTAAGATTGGCGCCCATTTTGCGCTAAGGGAAATGGCATGCGGAGTAATCTCGTAGCAGGAAACTGGAAGATGTGTGGTGATAGCGCCAGCATTGGAAAGTTGGTGGCGGATTTAAAGACGTCCTTACCTGCAGAGCCTGGTGTTGATATCGCGGTGTTTCCTCCCTCGGTGTATTTGGCGCAGGTTTTAACGGGTTTGTCTGGTTCGCCGGTTGCGGTCGGAAATCAGAATGTATGCGATCAGCCAAGCGATGGCGCATTTACTGGTGAGGTTTCGGCCTCAATGTTGGCTGATGTAGGCTGCCGGTATGTCATTGTTGGTCATTCTGAGCGTCGGGCAATGTATGCCGAAACCAGTGAGCAGGTTGCACAAAAAGCCAAGCACGCATTATTGCAGGGTTTGGTGCCATTAGTTTGTGTGGGCGAAACTGAGTCGCAGCGTGATGATGGTGCAACCCTAGAAGTTATTTCAGCCCAGCTTAAGCCGATTTTTTCGACCTTAAGTGTTGAGCAATTACGGCTAATTGTGATTGCTTATGAGCCAGTTTGGGCGATTGGTACAGGTAAGACGGCAAGCCCTGCTCAAGCTCAAGAGGTGCACGCATTTATTCGTGCACTTTTTGCAAAGAAAGATGAGCAATTGGCGAAGGGTTTGCGAATTCTGTATGGCGGCAGCGTAAAGGCCGCCAATGCAGGTGAATTGTTCGCTCAGGCGGATATTGATGGCGGTCTAGTTGGTGGTGCGTCACTTGATGCACAGGAATTTTCCGCAATATGTCGGGCGGCGGAGTAATGGAACAAGTTATTTTAATCGTACATGTGTTGGCTGGTCTTTCTATTATTGGTTTGATCTTGGTTCAGCAGGGTAAAGGCGCAGACATGGGGGCTTCATTTGGCTCCGGCGCGTCGCAAACATTATTTGGTAGCAGCGGTAGCGGCAATGCACTAACGCGCGCCACTGCAGTTTTGGCCACTATATTCTTTATTACCAGCTTGTCGTTGGCGTATGTTGCAAAGCAGCGCAGCGGTGGTGATGAAGATATTATTGATGTGCCAGTGCTGCAAGAAAGTCGTGATGTTGCTCCGGTTGGCGATGAGAGCATGCCTGCGCAAGCTGGCGGAGAGGAATCGGATATGCCGGCAACGGGTGATATGCCGGCGTCAGCCGAGTAGAAAATTAGCCGAAGTGGTGGAATTGGTAGACACGCCATCTTGAGGGGGTGGTGAGCATTGCTCGTGCGGGTTCAAGTCCCGCTTTCGGCACCAATAAAGGGTTTTTAGAATTCCAAGTAAGTCTGGAAGCCCAGTAAAATCAAAGCCTTTAGACGAGTCGGTGTCTGTAGGTGTCCTAGAGGGTCTATTGCAATCTAGGGGTAAAAGTGGGTAAATTTGTGGGTAAAAATTTACCCACAAGGAAGTTTTACCCACACTATGCCGCTAACCGACCTCGAAATCCGCAATGCAGCTCCCCGTGAAAAACCTTACAAGCTTACCGATGGCGTGGGTTTGTATCTTCTTGTTCATCCTAATGGCTCCAAATATTGGCAGTTGCGTTACCGTATCAACGGTAAGGGCAAAGAGCTCTCTCTAGGGGTGTATCCTCAAGTTAGAGGCCCCGATGCCCGAAGTCTGGCTCATGATGCCAAGGTCAAACTTAAAGCTGGCGTTGATCCAGTTCGCGAGCGAAAGCAGGCAAAGCGGCGAAAGGTGCTTGAGCAAGAGCGCTCGTTCAAGGCAGTGGCCGCAGCTTGGTTCGATAATGTCGAAGGTAAGTGGTCGATACTCCACGCGAAACGGGTGTGGGATACGCTCGAGCGTCTTGTCTTTCCTCAAATTGGCGACTTGCCGATTTCAGATATTGAAACAGCAGACATACTAGCAGTAGTGAAAAGCATTGACGACGCGGGCTCTCGTGAGCAGGCCGGTCGCGTTTTGCAGCGGATCAAATCCATCTACCGCTACGCTGTGCAGCTTAGTCTGTGCAAGTACGACAAGTCTGCCAGCATCGACCCAAGAGAATCTCTTTCGGCTCCCGTAGTACATCACCGCGCGTCAATTCCTCGAGAAGAGCTGCCCGAATTCTATCGCTACCTTAATGCCTATGATGGCGCTGCTGTCACGGTCTACGCCCTGCGCTTTTGTTTGCTTACTTTTGTCCGGCCGGGAGAGCTTCGCGGGGCGCGCTGGGATGAGTTCGACCTGGAAGACAAAATTTGGCGGATTCCTGCTGCGCGGATGAAGATGAAGACCACTCACGTTGTCCCATTAACTCGTCAAACTATTTCGCTGCTAGAGGAATTGCGCCCACTTACTGGTGGTAGGGAGCTGCTCTTTCCGGGTGAGCGTAAGCACTGGCAGCCGATTTCGGAAAACACTATGACTGGCGCGCTAAATCGCATGGGCTACAAGGGGCGCGCGACGGCACACGGCTTTCGTGCGACGGCTGCAAGCGCTTTGAATGAGGCAGGGTTTAATCGTGATGCTATAGAGCGTCAGCTCGCTCATATCGAGCGTAATAAGGTTAGAGCAGCCTATACCCACCACGCTGAATATTTGGATGACCGGCGCAAAATAATGCAGTGGTGGGCGGATTTTCTGGAGAAGCAGGAAAAGCAAAGTAATGTCATTCCTGTGAGGTTTGGTTGATAGATAAGGAGTTGGGATATAGCAATGTACACTTTTCGTCATATTAATTTTGAAGGAGGGGTTATATCCCCACCTAGCGAAATCGAGGTGGATTTTAATGGTGCCATCTTTTCGTCTCCAGGCTCTATGCGTAGGTTGGTCATTCCGTTAATCCGTATAATTGAGGATGAACTCCCTGGAAAGCGTGGCGGTTATACGGGGTTAGAGTTGACGCAAGTTATCTCTGAATTTGTTAACTACATGCATTCTGAGATTATTGACGACGGTAGTGATCGGTGCTCGGCTATCGATAAAATCGACAATCTTTGTACATGTATCGATGGTTATGTCTATGAATTTGGTTCTATGGGGTTTAGCGTATTTGAAAAGCCAATAACCTCTCCAGGGCCTTTTCTTTCGGTGCTTGCGTTGGTGCAAATAGATAAATTGGTAGTAGCGTATTGCGAGCGGAACCTGCAGAAAATCTGGAATTTACATTCAGATATTTCGGACTTGTTAGGTCATCTTGATACATCAAATGAGATTTACCATGCTCGAGACGCGACGTCGCGACAGGCTTCTAGAGCGAGTAGAGCGAGGCATTCGGAGAATTATTCCATGAGGGACGATGCGCTGAATTATTATCGGCTACACGCAAGCGAGTGGCGTTCAATAAATAAGGCTGCGGAGGCTATTGCGGGGAATATAGTTCCAGTAGCTTTTACAACTGTGCGGGACTGGATAAGAGCCGCTAAAAAATCCGGAGAAGTGTAAGGTCTGCGCGCAGACTGTACATATAGCGCGGTAAGGACATTTCGCGCACCTAGGGATTCCGAAATACTCCACTGAACGCCGAGCAAGTTAGCAGGCGCAATCTAGAATGGAGTATTCCAATGGCAGCTCAAATCCGAGAGGCGCTATTGCGCCGCAAGCAAGTAGAGGCCCGTACGGGGTTACCGCGTAGTTCACTTTATGCACTTATCAGCGCAAATAAATTTCCTAAACCGATAATTCTTTCGGGTAGAACAGTTGCGTGGGTTGAAAGCAGTGTTGATCAGTGGGTCGCTGAACGTATTGCAGCCAGCAAAGAGGTGGCGTAATGAACACCTTTTTGGTCAAAGTGCAGCAGACATTTTCCAATCGCGTCGCAGTCGTTGCGGAAAGCCGGGCAGAAGCAGAGTTGCTTGTTGTTAGCGGTATTGGTGATTGGGCGACGCCGGTACCTAGCGAGCCTCGAATTGTATCCGTGCAAGTGTTAGAACCTTCAACGTCACTCGGTTGATATGAGCCTGTTACAAAGTTTATTGTCGCGGGGAGATTGGGTCGCCGTTGAGGGTGGTCGCTTGTTGGTTGAGGCGGCGAGCCGCATTGAGGTTCCTGATGAGTGGCTGCAAGCTAAGTCCGATCAATTGCTGCGTGATATTGCGGCTGAATCCGGCCAAACCCTGTTTGCGTATTGTGGGTACACCACCGGTATATACAGAGCTAATCAGTCGCCTGGTGTCACTCTGCGTTACAGCAATATGCTCACCGGAGAGCATGCTCATGTTATTTTCAATGCTGAGCTACATCGCGGCCGGAATACTGCTCATGGTAAGAAGGGCTCGCCATTGCCGAAGGGGCGTTTTCGTGTCAATCGCGGATATTCCTTTGTCCGTTTGTGGCAACGTCTAGGTCTTGATCTGCCACGTCGTTTATCCGATTTCCACGACCGTATGGGTAAGCTGAAGGGCGTCGTCATAACGGCGAAACAGGTCGACGGAAATAGACTAGATAAGCAATCTATTCGCGCCTTCGATTGGGCTCCAAAAACCGAGGCCGTTGTGGGCGTCTCTGCTGCTATATCAGACAAGTCCCCGACAAACGTCAGACAACTACCCGACAATGCCCCGACAATATTACCCGACAAGGAAATTGTCCAAGCGCAGGTCATGCGTGCATTTCAAGCTGATTCTAGTGCGTGTGAAAAACCGTGCGTATTAAGTAATCAAGCAAGAGCGTATCAAGCCCCTACTTATCCTGTACCTAAGGATGTAAAAGAGCAGAGTAATGAAGAGTGGATGCAGGACTATTTTGGCGTCGATTGATTAACGTAGGAAGGCTATTGCTGTTGGCGTTTGTTCTTAAGGTTGGTGAGCATTACTAGGTAAATACTAGGGGCCTCAATGTTCGTTGGTTTCTGGTAAGAGTCGATTACCATTGCTGCCGATACTGCTGAGGGCTTTAATCGTAAGGGCTACTCCCAGTAATCGTAATTGTGGTAACGTCTTGTTTTAACGCCTCTTCTCAGAACAACAAAGACTGCCTCGGACTATTCCAGTGCAGGACAAGGAAACGCTGTACATGATCACCGGAGAGATCAAATCTCAAGTTGACCAAATTTGGAATGCCTTCTGGTCTGGCGGCATCGCCAACCCCATGGAAGTCATTGAGCAGATGACCTATCTGCTGTTTATCAAGCGTTTGGACGAGCTGCACACCGTGCGCGAGAAAAAAGCCAATCGCCTGAAAAAGCCTATCGAAAACCCAATTTTTACTGAGCAGCAGCAACACCTGCGCTGGACAGTGTTCAAACAGCTGGGCGATCCGCAAACCCTGTTCAGCACCGTTGCAGACCAAGTCTTCCCCTTTATGAAGTCGCTGGGCGCCGGCAATGGTGCCGAGGGTTCCACCTACGCTCACCACATGAAAGATGCACGTTTCACCATCCCCAATGCGGCCTTGCTCGCTAAGGTGGTGGATATGCTGGATCAAATCCAGATGGAAGATCGCGACACCAAAGGCGACCTCTACGAATACATGCTGGGCAAAATCGCCAGCGCAGGCCAAAACGGTCAGTTCCGTACTCCGCGCCATATTATCAAGCTGATGGTGGAGTTGATGGCGCCGCGGCCCGACGACACTATCTGTGATCCGGCCTGTGGCACGGCGGGCTTTTTGGTGGCAGCGAGCGAATACCTTTACGATAACTACCAGAACGAAATCTACGCCAGCGCGGATTCAGCGCAACGCTTTAATCACGAGACCTTTCACGGCTTTGACTTCGACAGCACCATGCTGCGGGTCGGCAGTATGAATATGCTACTTCACGGCGTGGAAAACCCCGCGATTGAAAACCGTGACTCCCTAAGTGAGGGCCATGCCGGTGTGGCGGAGCAGTTCAGCCTGATTCTGGCCAACCCGCCCTTCGCAGGTAGTCTGGATTACGAGGCCTGCGCCAAAGATCTGCAGGCCATTATCAAAACTAAAAAAACCGAGCTGCTGTTCATTGCCCTGTTTCTGCGGTTACTGAAAACCGGTGGCCGGGCCGCGGTGATTGTGCCTGACGGCGTTTTGTTCGGTTCCAGCAATGCCCATAAAGCCTTGCGCCAAACCTTGGTAGAAGATCAAAAGCTGGACGCCATCATCTCCATGCCTTCCGGTGTGTTTAAGCCCTACGCCGGGGTGAGCACCGCGATTATGATTTTCACCAAAACCAATAGTGGCGGCACCGACAATGTATGGTTCTACGACATGCAAGCCGATGGCTACTCGCTGGATGACAAGCGTAATCAGTTGGATGTCGGCAAACACGAGGCAAACAATCTGCCGGATATTCTCGCGCGTTGGGCCTCACTGAAGAAAGAAGGAAAGCGCGCCCGCACCGATCAGAGCTTTATGGTGCCCAAGGCCGAGATTGCCGAGAACGGCTACGATCTGTCTATCAACCGCTACAAGGAAGTGGTGTATGAGGAAGTTGAGTACGATCCGCCGTTGAAGATTTTGGCGGAGTTGCGGGAGTTGGAGAGCGAGATTGTTGCCGGGATGGATGAGCTTGAGAGGTTGCTTCAATGACAACCTTTTGGCCAGAACGGACTTTTGGTGAAATATTTGAAATCACTTCAAGTAAGCGCGTCCTCCAGAAGGAGTGGAAAAAATCGGGCATACCTTTTTATAGGGCTCGAGAAATAGTGCGATTGGCCAGATCGGGGCATGTTGAAAACGATCTTTTCATATCTGAGGCGCATTACGAAAAATTAAAGCGCGACCATGGCGCACCGCGACCTGGCGACCTCATGGTTTCCGCAGTGGGCACATTGGGAGCATGCTATGAGGTATGCCAAGACGATCAGTTTTATTTTAAAGACGCGAGTGTTTTACAGTTTCGACCGAATGAAGATGTAGATATGGGCTATATCAAACATGCTTTTCGGACGAATGCTATTCAAAGTCAGATTCATTCTGGTTCTGGCTCCACTGTAGGCACATATACAATATCCAGAGCCAAAGAGACAAAAATCCCACTCCCCCCACTCCCCGAACAACGCCGCATCGCCGCCATCCTCGACAAAGCCGACGAGCTTCGCCAAAAGCGCCGCCAGGCCATCGAAAAGCTCGATGAGCTTTTGCAAAGTGTGTTTCTAGAAATGTTTGGTGATCCGGTGACGAATCCGAAGGGGCGAGTAGCCAAGTTGAGTGAGGTCTGTGAAAAGATCACTGACGGAACGCACCAGAGTCCTAAGTGGTCTACTTCAGGTGTACCGTTCCTGTTTCAAAGTAACGTGCAGCCACGAATAATTAGCTTTGAGACAAAAAAATTTATTTCAAATGAAACATTCGTAGAATTAACAAAGCGGACTCCTATCGAAGTCGGTGATGTGCTTTACACAATAGTGGGTAGTTACGGGAATGCCGCTATGGTGCGTGAAAGCAGAGACTTTTGTTTTCAACGCCACATAGCGCAGTTGAAACCCAGCTTAGAGGTTCTTCCAGAGTATCTGGAGGCGGCTATGAACTCGCGCGCTACGAAATTTCAGGCTGATAATCGAGTCACGGGTATAGCCCAAAAGACCTTGATTTTAAGAGAGCTTCGGAATATCGAGATTGTTGTTCCGAGCCTTCAGGAACAATCAAAATTTAAGATTATTCTGAAGCAGATAGAGGGTCAAATTGCTGCTGCAAAGGTGGCAATGTTGAATTCAGAGTATTTATTTTCATCCCTTCAACAACGAGCCTTCAACGGCACACTCTAGGCAAGGACTAGCCCATGAGCAACTTCCAGTTCCTACAAGCCGAATTCAAAAGCCTTTTTGAGCACGCTCAGGCGGTGGAGCCGTTGGTGAATACCGATGCCCGTGCTGCTTGTGCGCGAGCGCGGCATGCCTTGGAAGTGACGGTTAACTGGCTTTATGAATACGATCGCAGTCTGCATCGTCCGTATGACCGTAATCTGAATGCCTTGCTTACTCAGCCAGACTTTAAAGACCTGCTTGGTGAAGCTATTTGGGAAAAGACCCGCGTGATTCAGCGCGATGGTAATTTTGCAGTACATGGTAGTCGGCCTATTAAAACCTACCAAGCCCAACAGCTTTGCAAGGAGCTGTTCCACATTCTGTATTGGGTGGCTCGCAACTATTCCCAGAACAACAGCCGGGGCGAACAACTCCAAGACCTGCAGTTTGATCCCAAGAAGCTACCGCTACTGGTCAGTGTTAAAGACGCCGCCAATTTCACTAAGCAACAATTGGCTGAGCAGGAAGATAAATTTCAGCAGGAAATGGCGCGGCTCAAAGCTGAGCAGGAGAAACGTGACGAGAAGATAGAAGCTGAGCTGGCGTCACGGCTAGATGCCGCCACCGATCAGCAGCGTAACCTGTTGGATGAGCGCGAGAAGGCGCTGGAAGCCGTCAATGCCGAGCTGGCGGCAGTGCGGGCTAAGCTGGCCAATGCCAAAGCCGTTAATCAGGCTGAGCCGGATACCCACGATTACAACGAGTTTGATACCCGCAAATACTTGATTGACGTGCAGCTCCGCGAGGCGGGCTGGACGATTGGTGAGGATGCTGGCGAAGAAGTGGAAGTTGCCGGTATGCCCAATGAAAAAGGCGTGGGCTTTGTCGATTATGTGCTGTGGGGCAAAGATGGCAAACCGCTGGCGGTGGTGGAAGCCAAGCGTACCTTAAAGGATCCCGGTGTTGGCCAACAGCAAGCCAAGCTCTATGCTGATTGCCTAGAAAACATGAAAGGCCAGCGGCCACTGATTTTCTACACCAACGGTTATAGCACTTGGCTGTGGGATGATCGCCGCGCACCGCCGCGCAAGGTGCAGGGCTTTTACACCCTCGATGAATTAGAGCTGGCAATTCAGCGACGAAACATGACCATTGACCCCGCTACCCTGAGCCTGAACAAAGACATTGCCGGTCGCTACTATCAGCACCGCGCAATTCAATCGATCTGCGAAACCTTTAGTCGCGGGCAGCGGGCGGCTTTGCTTACCATGGCCACCGGCACCGGCAAAACCCGCACGGCGGTGGCGCTGGTTGAGATATTGCAGCGCGCTAATCTGGTTAAGCGGGTGCTGTTTCTTGCAGACCGTAAGGCGCTGGTCAAGCAGGCGGCCAATGCCTTTAAAGCCCACCTGCCGGATTCTAGCCCAGTTAACTTGGTGACGGATAAGAACACCCAGGGTCGAGTGTATGTGAGTACCTATCCCACCATGATGGGCTTGATCGATAAAAAGCAGGACGGTCAAAGCCGCTTTGGTATCGGGCATTTTGATTTAGTCATTGTCGACGAAGCTCACCGCAGCGTGTACCAAAAGTACAAGGCCATCTTTGAGTATTTCGACAGTTATCTTGTCGGTCTGACCGCCACGCCCCGCGATGAAGTTCACCGCGACACCTATGCCTTGTTTGGCCTTGAGCGCGGCGTGCCCACCGATGCTTACTCGCTTGATCAGGCCATCAAAGACGGCTTTCTAGTGCCGCCTAAGGCGATGGACGTGCCACTGAAGTTTATTCGTCAGGGTATTAAATACGACGAGCTTAGCGACGAAGAGAAAGAGCATTGGGATTCAATCGACTGGGGAGAAGACCACGAAGGGCATGCGCCGGATGAGGTGCACGCTTCGCAGATTAATAAGCAGCTGTTCAATCAAGACACTGTGGACAAGATGCTGGCCCATCTGATGGAAAACGGTATTAAGGTACAGGCAGGTGAGCGTCTAGGTAAGACCATCATTTTTGCGGTTAACCAGCGGCATGCCACGTTTATTGCCGAGCGTTTCGACGTGAACTATCCCCATCTCAAGGGTCTGTTCGCTCGCATCATTACTCATTCGGTCAATTACGCGCAAAGCTTGATAGATGATTTTTCCATTAGCGCGAAAGACCCTGTTATCGCCGTCTCGGTAGATATGCTGGATACCGGTATTGATGTTCCAGAAGTGCTGAATTTGGTGTTTTTCAAAGCTGTGCGATCCAAGGTTAAGTTCCTGCAGATGATTGGCCGGGGCACTCGCTTGTGCGAAGACTTGTTCGGGCCGGGGCGAGATAAGGGCGAGTTTTTGATCTTCGATTACTGCGGGAATTTTGAGTTTTTCAACGAAAATCCCGAGGGTCGAGACGCCGCAGCGCCTGAGCCGCTTGGCAAGCGTTTGTTTAAAACCCGCGCTGAATTGTTGGCGAGATTGCAGGGCGATGAAGAGGTGCGTTATGTGCCTCCTCGCTATGAAACAAGCGATGAGCTTACTGGCACGCTGGCAAATATACTTCGCACTGAAGTAGCCGGTATGAACCTAGATAATTTTCTCGTCCGGCCCCACGGCGAGCATGTGGAGCACTACACCAAGCCGGAAAGCTGGCACCGCATCGATGAAGAAGATCTAGGTCGGCTGGCCAATCATGTGGCGGGCCTGCCCAGCGAACTGCCTGAAGACCATATCACCGCCAAGCTGTTTGATCTGACCTGCTTGCATCTTCAGGTGGCCTTACTCGACAAATCCACTCAGTTCGCCCGCTTACAGCAGCGCATTCAGGAGATTGCGTCCAAGCTGGAGCAGAAGGTGAATGTCCCGGTGGTGAAGGCACAGCTTGCGCTGATTATGGCGGTGCAGGGTGAGGAATACTGGGAGGGCATTACCCTAGGGATTATCGAACAGCTGCGCCTTAAGCTGCGAGCCTTGGTGCAGTTTATCGATAAACATGAAATCCCCATCGTTTATACCGTTCTGGAAGATGAGCTAGGTGAGATTACTGAAGTCGGCACTGGTATTGGCGACATAGGCATTAACTGGGTTCAGTATCGTAAAAAGGTCGAGGCCTTTATTCGCGGGCACAAGGATCACATCACCATCGCTAAACTGCACAGGAACAAAGCGCTAACACCCCAAGACTTAGTTGAGTTGGAGCGCTTCATCTTTGAGCAGGGTGGTCTGGGCAGTAAAGGTCAGTTCAGCGAGGCATACGGCGCAGAGGCGTCGCTAACGGTATTTATCCGCAAGTTAATTGGCCTTGATCGCAACGCGGCGGTGGAAGCCTTCAGCGAATTCTTGGGCGGCAAGCAATACACCGAGCAACAGATTCGCTTTATTGAGCGGATTATCGACCACCTGACCCATAACGGTGTGATTGACCCCGGCATGCTCTATGAGCCGCCATTTACCTCTGCGCATCAAGAAGGCGTGGACGGTGTATTTGCGAACGCAGATGTCGATCGCTTGTTCGCGGTGATTGAAGGGGTTAACGAGAATGCGGCTGTTCAAAACACCGCTTAAGGCAATAAAAAAATACCTATAAAATAGCTATAAAATGGTAGGGGAAAGATAGGAGGTTGATGCTGCGAATATCGTTGCTGATACGAGGCGGTTTGCTCCCCAGAGTTGGGTGGATGGTCAAGGTAAGTCACCTAAGGTTGTCGAAACCTTGCTGCTGTCGGGGGCAAGCGAGTTTCCGCTAGTAAGTGAAGGAGTCACTTTGAGCTTATGGGGTCATTTGGTAAATGAGCGTCGTTGTATTTTTGCTGACTTGCTATTGCGGGATTGGGTTGGGCTTATTTGCGATATTCATGGCCCGCTTGCAAGTCCAGCGGCGTGCGGCCGTATTTGAGCGTAGCTTGAACGCGGTCGTGGGGAATGTGGCGTTACTATCGACTGTGTGGCCGCTCACGCTCAGTCTGCAACCGTCGCTTTTGCTCGATCCAAGTTCTCTATATCTACCTCCAGAGCCGAGCTTGAAAATTCCTAAAATAGATCTGGGTGGCTGGGTACCTAAAGATCCGCCGCGTTGTTCGTCTGTGATCACTTATGCTCAAGGCCTTTCCCGTTTCGATAACGCATGCGGTGTTCTTACATTTAAGGCGGTCGATGTTTTGCCTGTGCTTACTCGGCGCTTGTCGGAGCACCCCAAGTTTCGCAATGGAGAGGAGGGCTGGCTATTTGATTGGCTATCGAGGCGCAATGAGCTTGATGTTAGTTCGGTAGCGGTGCCAAGATCGCTGGGGCGCTTTCGTTTTATCGCAGATGATTTGCTTGAGTCGGGGGTGGGGGAGATTTTCTGTGCCTTGTGCGAGGCCGACATTCCCGCTGATTGCCTAATTATTGATCAGGATGAGATTGGGCGGCCCGGTTGGGCGTTTAAATACTACCGGTGCCCTGAGTCTCACCCGCTGTTGACAGTTGAATTGATGCATTCGTCTGTATAGGCCTTATTTGTATTATGCCATCTCGAATATAACAAAAAATCGAATTTTCCCGTTTGTCGCGTTGCCGACATTCAGGGGGTGTGCGGGTACCTTGAGTACTCTACTAACTCCTTTTGAGGAAAAGCATTATGAATAACACAACCTTTACCTTCGTTCATATCATGTCGGCGCGGGGTCCATCGTCTCAACCAGGTAACGGCGGCAATTGGCCAAGTGGCACCGGAAAACCCTCTGGCGGTGGGCGTGGCAATGGTACCCCTCGCGGGAAGTGATGGTTGAATTTTTAGGATGATTTGAGAGGGGGCTCATTAGTGCCCCCTTTTTAGGGAGCGAGTGGTGAATAGATTGTCGATGGATAAAGATATAAATGCTGTGGCCGTATCGTTGGTTAAGCGTGGATGGCGGTGCCGTAACGGTAGAAAGCATTGGGTGTTGATTGCGCCGAATACGCGTCGGCTTGCAGTGCCTAGTACTCCGAGTGATAGACGTCACGCCCTTAAAAATTTTATAGCAGACGTTAGGCGTATTTCTAGTGAGGTAACTCGGCATGTCGCATGAGACGCCGTTTCCTCATCCCTTGGAAGCTGTCCGTAGAGCGGCAAAAGCCTTCGATACGCGTAATTGTAATCCGGGCTCTGCAAAGAAGCTGGACGAGTTATTGCGCAAAGGCCATGTATGGAAGCATCAGGTCGAAATGCTGGCGGAAGAGCTTGTTATTAAGCCGCTAGTCGTTGCGATTGGTGAAGGGTATGGTCGGGCCACGGGTAGTCAGCAGAATTCAGCGCCAATGTTCACCTCTGTGGCGAAGATTCTGCGTATATTTCTCGTTCAGGCATTGGATCGTTATGCAGAAATAGTGATAAGCGTGGCGGCTGACGGAATTACCCGCGACGAGCTTTTGCGTTGTGGTCTTCTAGGGTTGTTTGGTGCCGAGGTTGCTCAACTATCCGAGCAGTTGGAGCAAAAAGTTGTTCCTGGTATTTCACTTCTCAATTTGGTGTCGAGTGAAGGTTCGGCTGTTGGCGTTGTTTTGGCGCACTTTGATAGCACTTCGGAGATGTGGCGTGACTATGTACGTAATCTGCCGAAAGAGCACTCGTTGCGAAGCCAGCGTTGGCGAAGGGGCGAGACACTTCCTTCTTTGTCAAATATAAGGGGGCTGGGCGGTAGGGGCGCACCCTGGCTTCCTTATAAATTATTGTTGATTCTCGCTAGGGCAATTGACGAATTTGCGCGGGAATCTGGGGGAGAGCTTTTGAGCTTGGTTGCTCGGGAGCATAGAAAGCTGGATGATTTTGCGAAGCGAGTGCTTTCTTTACAAGAGCAGGTATTTTCGGAAAGGGATAATTTGCGCTCCGTACTCTCGATTATTCAGCATGGGCTGAGTTTGCCGTGCGGGCATGGTGATAGTGATCGTGAAATGTTGCGTATTGCATTAGATGGTGCAAGAGCAAGTCTGCAGTCTACTGCTCGGTCCAGCAGAAGCCTCTATTGGTTAGACTGGCATGAAGCGAGGTGGCAGGTTTTGTCGGGGGAATTGAAGCAGGCTGCAGTTTGGTACCGAACAGCCTTGAAGGGTGCTTTGTTCTCTGCTGGCGAGCATCAGGAAGCGATAATTACTGAGGCATTTTCGGTTTCAGCTGTGACGGAGCCGCCGGACAAAATATTGATGAAAAGGGCTAAGGCAGCTGGGCTTATGCTGCATCTGTCGGGCACGACGGGGCCAAGTAAGTTGAAATCTGCGGATGTTGAGTCGCTTGAGGGGTGGGAGTTTGCAAGTTACGCGGCGTATTTCTCGGAGTTGTTTCCAAAGGAGCGTTTTTTCCCTGGGCATCAAGTGCTGGTCGACTATGGGCGCTCGTTGGTTGATCCGAATAACCCGTCGGCGTGGTTCCCAGCGCTAAAGGCAGATTTTAAGCGCCCCAACCGGCGAGTTTCTGACCTTCGCGTATCCGGTCAACGTTGCCCTCAGCTCATTGCGCTTTTATATCGAGAGCGCTTCGCTGATGTGGAGCGCCTGCTTTTGGCTGGCGTCGATGTAAATGCGATCGCAAGTAATGGTGAGACAGTCTTGCATGCCGCTTTGTGGCCAATGGATTGTACCAATTCTTATGAGCCGAGTAGGGATAGACGTTTTTTTGATCTTATAATTGATCGGGGTGTTGATAGGGCGACTATTAACAAGCAAGCGGATGCTGTTTTACATACACCGCTAGGTTTGGCTATCGATAGTGGTGAGCCTAGTATCGTGAGCGCATTGTTGGCGGCAGGGGCAGACCCTGATATACCGTGTAAGAATGATGGCCAGACCCCGCTAATGACAGCAGTGCATCGTTTGGCCGAGCTTGTTAATCCAAGGTCCATAGTTGTGCATCAGAGTCGCCAATTGGCGCATTCTATAAAAGCCTATACCGGTGGTCGTTTGGGGCCTGGTGTGAATGACCAATTTGCAAGCTTTGGGCAAGATAGTGCTTTTTTATCGGAAGAGCATGAGAGGTTAACAGCGCGCCGAAAAGTATTTTTGTCTGCGGATAAGTTGCGGGTCGTTATACTAAATCTATTGAAGCACGGTGCTAGCTCAAATATAGGCTGCGAAACTTCTCAAATTGCAGGCTGTACGCCGATGATGTTACTTGCGGAATTGGACGAGGCGTATTTATATCGCCAAATGTTCGAGGTAGGCGGTGATCCCTTTGTGACCGGGAGGGTTTCCGGCAGCGGTGTGTTGGTGACCGGTAAGGATCTAGCTACGTTACATCGTTCAACGCGTGTGCTTCAGGTTATGAGTGAGTTGGGAGTGTAGGTCTATTGTCTGTCGTTAGACTTGGGCGCGGCTGCTTTTGAAGGTGTAGTTAGTATTCAGGGTGTGTGGGTAAAAAAGTGGGTAAATGTTATTATGTAAATAAATTTAAGTTATAAATATCAATTGGATAATGTATCTAATTGCGTTCCGCTTTCGCACCAAAAATGTAAAAGGGGGTCTGCGAAGCAGATCCCCTTTTTTATTGTTATTTACGGTCAGATCTATAAGTATGTCAGGGTATTTGTAGTTCCGGTGAGCTTGCCTTGACCTCTGCGCGTCTGATGAATATAATGCGCCTCCTGATATGGGGCGGCAGCAAACGGTTTTATAGGCTTCCTCTGAGCGTAGGGTGACTTCGCTTTTATAGATCAGAAGTTTTTAGAAGCCCCTTCCTAAGGGGCTTTTTCGTATTGCTAATGGGCGTACGTCAAAGAATTTCGATGGTGGGCCTTGGGCCCATTTTTTATTGGTGGGTAGTGAACTTGTCCAACAAGACCGTCAAGTTAGAAGAATTGCTAAGGCCAGGAGTGGAAGCTCTTGGCTATGAGCTATGGGGCTTGGATTATCAGTCCCATGGCCGCCACACGATGTTACGTGTGTATATTGATAGCGAAAAAGGTATTGGTGTTGATGATTGCGCAAAAGCGAGTCATCAAATTAGTGGTGTGATGGACGTTGAGGACCCTATTGCGGGTGAATATAACCTCGAAGTGTCATCGCCAGGAATGGATCGACCACTCTTCACCTTGGCACAGTTTGAGCAGTACGTAGGTAGTGATGTAAGTGTTCGTTTGCGCACCTCTTTTGAGGGGCGGCGTAAATTTCTTGGTCGCCTGATGGGGATTGAGGATGGTGATGTAGTGGTGATGGTTGAGGAGCATGATTACTTGCTTCCCTTCGATCAGATTGATAAAGCGAATGTCGTGCCTCGGTTTTAATCGGGGATAATGATTTCAGATAGCCGGCTGCGGAAAGAGGCGGATAATGAGTAAAGAAATATTGCTGGTAGTTGAGGCCGTATCGAACGAAAAAGGTGTTTCTAAAACCATCATTTTCGAAGCGATTGAGCAGGCATTGGCAACAGCCGCCAAAAAGCGTTACGACGAAGACTCTGAGATTCGTGTGGTGATTGATCGCCACACTGGGGATTACCAGACTTTTCGCAGTTGGTTAGTTATGCCAGACGATGAGATGGCATTGCTGGGTACCCAGCTTACAATTGAAGAAGCGCACGAGTACAGCACCGATTTAAAAGCGGGCGATACTCACGAAGAAGTCGTTGAAAACGTCGGCTTTGGTCGTATTGCTGCGCAAACCGCTAAGCAAGTTATTGTGCAAAAAGTGCGCGAGGCTGAGCGAGCTCAAATCGTTGATGAATACCGTAGCCGCGTTGGCGAGCTGATTAACGGTACCGTCAAAAAAGTGACCCGCGACAGCATTATTGTCGATCTGGGTAATAACGCCGAGGCATTGTTGCCCCGCGAAGAATTAGTTGGTCGAGAAGTGTTCCGGATCAACGATCGGGTTCGCGCTATTTTGGCTGATGTGCGTCCAGAAGCTCGTGGCCCGCAGTTGTTTTTAAGTCGTGCATGTCCAGAAATGCTCATCGAGCTGTTTAAAATTGAAGTGCCTGAAGTTTCTGAAGACGTCATAGAAATTCGTGCGGCTGCACGTGATCCAGGTTCGCGGGCAAAAATTGCTGTTAAAACCAATGACGGTCGCATCGACCCAATCGGCGCGTGTGTTGGTATGCGTGGTTCACGTGTGCAGGCAGTATCCGGTGAGCTGGGTAATGAGCGTGTCGATATTATTTTGTGGGATGACAATCCAGCGCAGTTAGTTATTAACGCAATGGCCCCTGCGGAAGTTGAGTCTATTGTCGTTGATGAAGATACCCATACCATGGATGTTGGTGTGGCAGACGACAATCTTGCGCAGGCAATTGGTCGCGCAGGTCAGAACGTCCGTCTTGCTGGTCAGTTAACCGGTTGGACGATCAATGTGATGAGCATTGAGGAAATGGGTGCCAAGCACGAACAGGAATCCGGTCAGGTAATTAGCTTTTTTGTTGACGCCCTTGATGTGGGTGAAGACATTGCCGAAGTATTAGTGGAGGAGGGTTTTACAACCTTGGAAGAGGTTGCCTACGTACCGCTTGAAGAGATGATGTCTATAGAAGGCTTTGACGAGGAGATTGCGCAAGAGCTGCGCGCTCGCGCTAAGGATGCCTTGTTAACTCAAGCGATAGCCAGTGAAGAAAAGTTAGAGAGTGCAGAGCCGGCAGAAGATTTATTGGCAATGGATGGCATGGAAAAACACCTTGCCTTTATCCTTGCTAGCCGTGGCATTGTAACGATGGAAGATCTGGCCGAGCAGGCTGTTGAAGATCTTCTCGACATTGAAGACATGACTGAAGAACGGGCTGGTGAATTAATTATGACTGCCCGTGCTCCGTGGTTTGCAGACGAAGACGAATCTGCAAAATAAGCGAGTCGTACCGTTTAGGAGAATGATGAATGGCTGAAGTTACCGTGAGCCAGCTTGCCGAAGTCGTTGGCGCGCCTGTAGAACGATTGTTACGGCAAATGAAAGAAGCAGGGCTGTCGCACAGCGCTGCTGGGCAAGCCGTGTCTGATGAAGACAAGCAAACCCTGCTGACTTTCTTAAAGCGGAGCCACGGAGAATCAGCCGAGGCACCACAGAAGATTACCTTGCAGCGTAAGACCTTGAGCACGCTCAAGACGGGATCTGGTGCGGGTAAGAAAACCGTGAACATTGAAGTTCGTAAAAAGCGGACTTATATCAAGCGTGATCCCGCGGAAATGGCTGCCGAGGCGGCAGAGGAAGAGCGTCTGCGCGCAGAAGCTAACGCTGACGGTGCTACTGAAACTGTGGCAGATGTTGCGCCAGTGGTTGAGGCAGCGCCTGAGCCTAAAGTCGATGTCGTTAGTGCTGAGCCCGAAGTTGTGGTTGAAGAAAAAGCACCAGAGCCTGAGCCACAAGCAGAGCCTGAGCCAGAGCCAGTTGTTGAAGAAAAAGCACCTGAGCCAGTGAAAGAAGTCCCCGTTGTGGCGGCGCCCGTTGCTGCGCCCGCAAATAAGACGGATGAATATCGCGAGGAAGTTGTTGAAGACGTCTTAGACGTTGATCCTGAAGTTCTTCGTCAGCGCGCAATACTGCGTCGTAAAGAAGAAGAAAAACGCGTTCAAGAGCGCCGCGCCGAAGTGTTGGCCGATAAAAAGCGTGATGAAGAGCGGCGTAAAGTGAAAGCAAGCGCGCCTGCAGAAGTTGCCGCGCCTGCCGCTAAAGAAAGTGGAGATACCACTGAAAAGGCCGCACCTCGCCAGCACCATCGCCGAGCGGCACCGACTGTTGCGGCGACTGATGATGATCGTCCGCGTCGTAAAGGTGGCAAGTCGCGTGGTAATAAGCGCGATGATCAGGACGGAGCGGGTTCTTTTGGTGGTCGTCGTAAGAAGAAGACCCTGAAACTGCCTGATGATGCTCAGCGTCATGCCTTCCAAGCGCCAACTGACAAGATCGTCTATGCCGTTAATATTGGTGAAACCACCACGGCGGCAGAACTTGCGCAGCAGATGAAGGTTAAAGCTGCTGAAGTTATTAAAGAAATGATTAAAATGGGCTTGATGGTCACCATCAACCAGCCTATTGATCAAGAGACGGCGCAGTTGGTCGTTGAAGAAATGGGTCATTCGGTTAAATTGGTTTCTGATGATGCGGTTGAAGAGGCATTAGAGGTTACTTTGGGCTCACGTGGCGAAGGCACCATGCTGACACGCGCTCCAGTTGTTACCGTTATGGGTCATGTTGATCACGGTAAAACATCGTTGCTCGATTATATCCGTAAGACCAAGGTTGCAAGCGGTGAGGCAGGTGGTATTACCCAGCACATCGGCGCCTACCATGTAGAAACCGGTCACGGAATGATCACCTTTCTTGATACACCGGGCCATGCCGCGTTTACCGCGATGCGTGCCCGCGGCGCGAAAAGTACTGACATCGTCATACTGGTTGTTGCCGCAGATGACGGCGTGATGCCGCAGACCGTAGAGGCAGTTGCGCACGCTAAAGCAGCGGGCGTACCGCTGGTTGTTGCGGTAAACAAAATGGATAAAGAAGGCGCGGATCCAGAGCGCGTTAAGAACGAGCTGTCAGCAAAAGACGTTATTTCTGAAGAGTGGGGCGGCGATACACAGTTTGTACACGTATCTGCTCACACTGGTGAAGGCATTGATAAGTTGCTGGATGCCATTTTGCTGCAAGCTGAATTGCTAGAATTGAAAGCGGCGGCAGATTTGCCGGCTCAAGGTTTGGTTATTGAATCACGCTTAGATAAAGGTCGCGGTGCTGTTGCTTCCTTGCTAATTCAAAGCGGTACCTTGCGCCAAGGTGATATTGTCTTAGCTGGCCAATGTTCTGGTCGCGTTCGCGCAATGCTAGATGAAAATGGCAACTCCATTAAAGAAGCTGGTCCATCTATTCCGGTAGAGATCTTGGGCCTTGATGGTACCCCAGACGCAGGCGATAGCTTTGTTGTGGTAGAAAACGACAAGCGCGCCCGTGAAGTGGCAGATTTCCGCCAAGTTCGTGATCGTGAGCAGCGTATTAAGCGCCAGCAAGCGGCCAAGCTGGATCGTATGTTTGAGAGCATGGAATCGGCCGAGCGCCGTATTTTGAATGTTGTTCTTAAAACTGATGTACGCGGATCTTTAGAGGCCTTACAGGCATCGTTGCTAGATATTGGTAACGACGAAGTTAGCGTAAATATTGTATCTGCTGGCGTTGGTGGTATTACCGAGACTGACGTAAACCTAGCGATCACGTCTGGCGCCGTTATGTTTGGCTTTAACGTACGTGCTGATTCTAGCTCACGTAGATTAGCTGAAAGCGAAGGCGTTGATCTTCGTTACTACAGTGTTATTTATGATGTTATCGACGATGTAACCGCTGCGTTAACAGGTATGTTAAGTCCTGAAATGCGCGAAGATATTGTTGGTGTTGCAGAAGTGCGCGACGTATTCCGTTCGCCTAAGTTCGGTGACATTGCTGGCTGTATGGTTATTGAAGGAACGGTATATCGCAGCAAGCGTATCCGTGTTCTGCGCGCAGATGTTGTTATCTATGAAGGCGAGTTGGAATCTCTACGTCGCTTTAAAGATGACGCTGCCGAGGTTAAAAATGGCCTTGAGTGCGGTATCGGTGTTAAGAACTACAAAGATGTACGCCCCGGTGACAAGATCGAAGTGTACGAAGTGAAGGAAATTGCACGCAGCCTGTAGGGGCTGACGTTGCGGAGTAGCGAGTCAATTGAAAGAGTTTAGCCGTACAGCGCGGATAGCAGATTTTTTAAAGCGAGAGCTGGGTAGTTTTATCCAGAAGGAGCTTCGTGATCCGCGTCTTGGCATGGTCAGTGTGATTGATGCCCAAGTCAGTCGCGACCTAAGTCATGCCAAGATTTATGTGACTGTCATGGGTAAAAACACGGCTGAAGAGGCGAAAGAATCGTTAGATGTGCTCAACAAGGCTGCGGGTTTTTTGCGCAGCCAAGTTGCTAAAATCAACAATGCTCGCACAACTCCGCAATTGCGATTTTACTACGATACCAGTGTTAATCGCGGTCAACATATCAGCAAGCTTATTCAAGATGCGGTCGACGCTGATCGCAGCCGTTATACGGATGGCGACGGGGAATAATCGTTTTGGCAAGACGTCGTAAAGGCCGGTCAGTTGACGGCATTTTGGTGTTGGACAAGCCGCCCGGTCGCTCTTCCAATGGTGCAATGGTCACCGCTCGTGCAATTTATGATGCCAGCAAAGCTGGACATACTGGTGCGCTAGATCCTCTGGCTACCGGCGTGCTGCCAGTTTGCTTCGGCGAAGCGACTAAGTTTTCCCAATTTTTATTGGATGCCGATAAAGAGTATCGCAGCCACTTCATCTTTGGTCAGCAAACCGATACTGGCGATGCTGAAGGCGCGGTATTGGCTGAAGTAGATGCTTCAAATCTCACTGCAGATGAGCTTGAATCGCAAATTGCCAAATTGCGTGGTGACATTTTACAAGTACCGCCCATGTATTCGGCACTTAAGCGCGACGGCAAACCCCTCTATGAATTAGCCCGCAAAGGCATTACCGTCGAGCGAGCAGCGCGACCGGTGACTATTCGTGAATTTGAGCTGGAGTCCTTTACGCCAGGGGTTTTGGCTGTTGCGGTGGTGCGGGTGCGTTGTACCAAAGGTACATATATTCGTTCTTTAGCAGAAGACTTGGGTGGGGCAATAGGTTGTGGTGCTCATGTCGCTAGCTTGCGCCGCTTACAGGCTGGGCCTTTCGTCGAGGCGCAGTCGGTATCGACGGAAACCTTGCAGACCTTGCGCGATGCTGAAGATTTCGATGCGCTGGACGCGCTGTTGCTGCCGATCACTGATGCGCTAGGTCATATCCCGCAGCTTACCTTGGGCGAAACTGCCGCGTTCTATTTGTTGCAGGGGCAGCCAGTACAAGTGTCCGGTGCGCCAGCGTCTGGCACGGTGGTTTTATTAGCCGGCGACGGAAAGTTTCTTGGAATTGGTGAAATTTTAGACGATGGGCGCGTTACACCTCGTCGTTTGCTCTCAACTGTGGGATAATGCGCGGCTGAATTTGTGCCGGTATTCCGGTAAAAGGCAATGAAGGTGGTGGCAGGGTGCCATTCCTTCCGAACCTGACTGTAAATATGCACGGTCAGGCTCGATTTATAAACGCATATTTGTGATGAGGAAAAAGAAGATGGCATTATCTGCTATTGAGAAAGCTGATGTTGTTAAGGACTACCAGACTGCCGAAGGCGATACTGGTTCTCCAGAAGTACAGGTTGCATTGTTAACCGTAAACATCAACAAACTACAAGGCCATTTTGAAGGCCACAAAAAGGATCACCACTCACGTCGTGGTTTGATCCGCATGGTAAACCAGCGTCGTAAATTGCTGGATTATTTAAAGCGCAAAGACCAAGAGCGTTACAGCAAATTGATCAAGCGTCTAGGTCTGCGTCGTTAAAACAAGAATAAGTGAGGGGGCCTTAGTGGCCCCCTTATTACTTTATATAACCCTATTTTGGGAGGAATTACTCCGTGAATCCCGTTACTAAAACATTCCAGTGGGGCAGCCAAACTGTCACCTTGGAAACTGGCCGTATCGCGCGTCAAGCGACCGGTGCAGTATTGGTTACTATCGATAATACTCAAGTTCTGTGTACCGTTGTGGCGGCAAAATCTGCTAAGCCTGGTCAGGACTTTTTCCCACTGTCTGTACATTACCAAGAGCGTACTTACGCCGTTGGTAAAATCCCAGGTGGTTTCTTTAAGCGCGAAGCGCGTCCTTCAGAAAAAGAGACATTAACGTCACGTCTGATCGATCGCCCAATTCGTCCATTGTTTCCTAAAGGTTTCCAGAATGAAGTACAGGTTATCTGTACTGTTATGTCTGCAGACAAAGCAAATGATCCGGATATTGCAGCGTTAATTGGTACCTCAGCAGCGTTGGCTATTTCTGGTGTACCTTTTGCTGGCCCAGTGGGTGCAGCGCGCGTTGGCTTTACCGCTGAAGATGGTTACATCCTTAACCCGAGCTATGCACAGCTAGAAACCAGCTTGTTAGACATGGTTGTTGCTGGTACGCAAGACGCGGTGTTGATGGTTGAGTCTGAAGCGCAGCAGCTAACTGAAGATCAAATGTTAGGTGCCGTGTTATACGCACACCAAGAAATGCAGGCTGCTGTTCAGGCAATTAAAGAACTGGCTAGCGAAGCTGGCAAGCCTGCTTGGTCTTGGGCGCCACAAGAAGAAAACACAGCATTGTTGGGCGCCGTAGCCGGCGGTTACAAAGCGGGCTTGGGTGATGCTTACCGCGTTACTGACAAAATGGAACGCTACGCTAAAGTTGGCGAATTGCGTAACCAAGCTATTGCCGAATTGGCAACTGGCGACGCCGCGCAATACAGTGCTGACGATGTTCGCGGTGTATTCGCTAAGCTAGAAAAGCAAATTGTTCGCCAACGTATTTTGAATGGCGAGCCACGTATTGATGGTCGTGATGGCCGCACGGTACGTCCTATCGCTGTTGAAGTTGGCGTATTGGGCAAGGCGCACGGTTCAGCCTTATTCACTCGTGGTGAAACTCAGGCTATCGGTGTTGCTACTTTAGGTACAACTCGTGACGCTCAGTTTGTTGATGCCTTGGCGGGTGAGTTCAAAGACAACTTCATGTTGCATTACAACTTCCCTCCCTACTCAGTAGGCGAGTGCGGTCGTATGGGCAGCACGGGTCGTCGCGAAATCGGTCACGGCCGTTTGGCGCGTCGCAGCTTAGAAGCTGTTTTACCGTCTGCTGAAGAATTCCCGTACACCATTCGCGTGGTGTCAGAGATTACTGAATCTAACGGTTCTAGCTCGATGGCGTCGGTCTGCGTAGGTAGCTTGTCATTGATGGACGCGGGCGTACCGTTGAAAGCGCCAGTTGCTGGTATCGCAATGGGTTTGGTTAAAGAAGGCGAACGTTTCGCTATTTTGACTGACATTCTTGGTGATGAAGATCACCTAGGTGATATGGACTTTAAAGTTGCCGGTACTGCTGACGGTATTACTGCTTTGCAAATGGACATCAAGATCGAGGGTATTACCCAGAAGATCATGGAAGTCGCGCTTGAGCAAGCACAGCAAGCTCGTTTGCACATTCTTGGTCAGATGAATCAGGTTCTTGCTACTTCACGTAGTGGTGTTTCTGATAACGCGCCAAGCATGCACGTAATGAAAGTTGATTCTGATAAAATCCGTGACATTATCGGTAAAGGCGGCGCAACAATTCGCGCAATGTGCGAAGAAACTGGCGCGCAAATCGATATCGAAGATGATGGCACAGTTCGCGTTTACGGTACTGATGCAGCATCACGTGATGACGCAGTAAACCGTATTCTGGCGATCACTGCAGAAGCGGAAGTGGGCGCAATCTACACGGGCAAAATAGCTCGTATCGTAGACTTTGGTGCCTTCGTAACTATTCTGCCGGGTAAAGACGGTCTTGTGCACATCTCTCAGATCTCTGACGAGCGTGTAGAGAACGTTAGTGACTACCTGACAGAAGGCCAAGATGTTCAGGTTAAAGTACTGGATGTTGATGCCCGTGGTCGTATCAAGCTGTCTATCAAAGAAGCGATAGCAGACAGTGCGGCGGCAGTAGCAGAAACGAGTGAGCCAAGCGCTGAATAAAGCGTAAATTGACACTCTAAAAAACCTCGCTTATGCGGGGTTTTTTTTGGTCAAATAAACGAGAGT
>JAGPVP010000071.1 GCA_018066965.1 Zhongshania sp.
TGTTAAGGGCGTCACCGCGATATTTACGTCTGGCAACACCGCCATTGCGCGTATCCGCTCACCCGCTGGCAAGGCAGTAAACGCCTGCAGTGACTCGTCAAAATAGGCCGCCGTGCCGCCACCAAGAATTTCGATAACAACGGGGCCGGTATAGTTTACGTAGCTCACATCCACGACGCCGCTATTCGAGCTAGCGCCCTCTCCCAAAAGTGTCGTGCCGTCAGCTTGAAATATCTTTACCTGCGCGTTACGAACCAGACCGAGGGACGGCGTTACAGCAACTGAGGATGCTTCAGGCGTAACGCCTGAAGGTGCTTTGTTAGTGTTATTACACGCCGCTAACGACACCGCAACGACAAGCAGCGGCAAATATCGACCTTTAATGCGAGACATAGACTTCTCCCTAATAATTTATTGCGCTCTAAGTTCTCAGCTCTAAATCACAGTTAAAGCTTTAACGCTTTCGGGAGAATATTTGTTTATCAACGAGAGAAGTACCCCGTAAACAAGGGGGGTAGTCGCTTTAAATAATTTTATGATCGTAGAACGACAGGGCGAGGGCTTACTGATTTTCCACGGCATTTACTTTTACTGCATATTTATTTAGCTCATTTCTAACATGAACAAAGCGATATGAGCCGATTATAAATACACATAAGCCGCCAAATGCTAATACCCACGCAGCCGCGGTGTAGGAATCTAGGGCTGAGAAAAATTGAAACAATACTGCGGCACCCGCAAGCAACGCTAAGCCGGTGCGAATATAAGCAAGGAACGTGCGTTCATTCGCTAAGCGCGTGCGCTCCAGAGCCAATATATCTCGAATTTCAGAATCACTACTCATAGATTTAACAACTGTAGCAGAATGCGATTATTGAATAATGACAAACTATTTTCTAAAAACATTAATACAATTTTAAAAATATTGCCGATACACTAAACCGACATTCACGAAAAACTAAAATACAGTCATGAGTCTTATATGACTTACTAAAGCCACTGCGGAATATCAACTCCACAGTGACTTAGTCGACAGCTTAACTAACTATTTTTTACCGCCATCTTTATCTGCATCAACAGAAACTGACGTGCTCTCGCCGTCACTATCATTTTTAAATGAAAACGATCCGTCACCCGTATCAATGCTTACGGCGGTTGAACCCTGCTTCTCTGCTGGCGCCGGTGCAGCGGCTTTATCGTCAGAACATGCGATCAATAACGCCGCTGCAACCACCAAAGAACTCGCAATCAGAATATTTTTCATAATATCAATAGCCTACCTAATGAATGAACTCGACCTTTATACCATAGCATGGCACCTCGGCTCCATAACTCATAGTGTTATGATCTTTACTAGCCCTAATGTGTATTCTAGCTCGTCAAATAAAACGTCGGCTAATACATAAGTATTAGCCGACAAACACTCATTTGATATTTCTTATAAAAAGTAAGCACCTAAAATGATGTGACACTTACCTTTTATCCGCAGATTAAATTTTATATTTCAATATCTATTAGGTGCTGCTATTCCTCATAAGCCCACAAATCGAGAACGGCGTTATCAGCGTCCAAAATCATACGAAATACCGCCGGCTGGTAGTCATTATCGATTAGTAAAACGCCGTTACTGCTCTCACTAAGGTCGCAATTTTGAGTCATTAGCGAAACGGTAAACACATTTCCTAGATCACCTTCCGAAACATCGCCAGACACCTGGCAATCCGTTTCGCCCGCAGTAAGATGCCCGTTTGAGCCCAAGGTAAATTTAGCCACCTTGCCCGATGGTGTCTTCATAACATAGCTTAGGGGCAAGCTAGTTAGAGCACTGCCTTGGCCCAGAATCGGCACGCTATTAATAAAGCGCACCCTGGTGTCGGCAGTAATATCAGGTAGCGCCGACCAAGAACCGCTTTCCGTGCGCCGGTAGATTTGGCTAGCTTTACCATCATCACCCTCAAGCAGTATAAAGCCGTTATTACCGCTATCCGCATAATATTTGCCAATGCTGGGCGCATCTTCACTGCCAACACTGACGCTATAACGCCCCGCCCCCAACTCATCAACGGTAAGCTCTGCTTGATGACGACTGTTATTATCATCACATGCCGCTAGCAGAAAAATTGAAACACCCAATATGCAATTAAGACTTTTCATTTATTAGCCCTCAATTATTGGGAAAGCAAATCGCGTAAACGAAGCTGCAACCACTGCTGGCCATATTGGCTGTGATCATACGAGAGCTGCATCGCAGTAACCGCAATAGCAGATGTTGAAACATGCGCTTCATCTGAGGTTTGTTCAGGAGTTATTTCTGCAGAAGAAAATCTAATGGAAACACCTGGGAAGGCGTATGAACCTAAACCTTGCGATTGAGCAAATTCGTCTTGAGACAAATCAGCAACAAACACAAACTCTAGTTCCTGAGCGCTGCCAATGCGAGAAAACTCAAATGGCGTCGCGGTATTAACAACATCGGGAAAATTAACGTTCAATAGCAAGCTGGGAGGTAACAATGGCCCATCTGCGGCACGGCTAATTAGCACATCGAGTAGCTTGACGCTTAGATTTGCAATCACGCTAGATTCCGGATTATCGTCGTAATTGCCGGCCTCATCTTTTTCGCCGCTGCTATCGTGACCTGCACTTAATGCAATGGCAGGTACACCTCGGCCACCAGCAAACTGCACATTGTTCACCGTGCCAGAGGAGCTGACAATATAGCCCGTGTTACGCCCTTCATTAGGGCCGGACAACACCAGATCTGGCGCCTTCCCCCAGCGCGTAAGTGCTAGCACATCAAGTCCATACGCAGTTGCCATTACCGGCGTGCCATTCACATAATAGAAATCGCTAAAATCGAACGCACCCGTTTTCGTTACTGGCCCGGCACCTGGATCACCGGCCGTAGCGGCATTGTTTAAGCAGGCTGCTGTTAACGGCGTTAACGGCCGCAAAAACTGTACTGCGCCACCCATGCCACTTTGACCCTGGCAGGGGACAGACACCACTACATCATGACCTGCATTTTTTAATGCGGTATAGAGCGCTTTTACATTACTAGTCAGACCATCGTCGTTGCTTAGTAGAATATTGAGCGCCGATGCCGGCAGTGACAGCGTCGTCAGGCTTAATCCTAAAGCACACGCCATTGAAAGTTGTTGCACCGAAGTACGGATTTTCATAAATCAGATTCCTATCTCAACAATTATTGTTTTATCGACCAGCCAAGCATCTAGCACTCGGCTTTCAGGACTAATCGTGGATTGAAATTTGTGCGTAAACCTCTGTCTTTACAAAGTGAGAGCTTAATTTAAACTCTGTATCGGTCGCTGCCATTTATCGCTAGAAGTGCTTATATACGAGGCAATGAGGCGTAACAGCGCACTCTCACTTTATAAAGTGAGAGTGGAAAATCATAGATTTTTGGCTTTAGAAATTTTTACCTAGGCTGCTAACATCGAGCCCTAGGAATTCTGTGATCTGCTCTGCAACATATACTGTTTGGGGGTGAGTCCGATCGAATTCTTAAACTGTTTATAAAACGCTGACTGCGAATTAAACCCGGACTCTAGCGCAACGGTGATCATCTTAATATTCGGCTGCTCAGCGAGAAGCTGTGTTGCCTGTGTAATTCGATAATCATTGATGAATTCAAAAAAGTTTTTATTGGCGTGCTGATTAATTATTTGACTGAGATGATTGGGTGGGATGTTCGCCAAGATTGCCAAATCAGATAGGCGCAAATCATTTTTCAGATAGGGCGCCTGTTCTTCCATCAGCGCCTGAAGATTCAGCCAAGTTCGCTGGGCAAGCTCCGGCGTAAGCGAGCTGGTTTCATATTTCCCAGCTTTGCTATTAAGCGTGCCGTCAGCTCTTAGGTCCGCCGTCCCTTTAAGCGCTTCTATCTGCGGCGCTCGGGTACTAAAAATATCGGGCTGAAGAATGGCGGCAAAACCAATCAAATAATAAATGACCACAATGCTCCCGGTGTAAAAAATCGAGCGCGGCCACAGTTCTATTCCCGGTAACATCCGAATCAAACTAATACTTAGGCCAATCAGTAACAGCAGCAAGTAAACGCGAATAAATATTCGCAACCAGCGCAAGCTGACTTTGTCCTTGTTTGAAAATTCATTTTCAATGGCCGAGGTATAAAATCGAGTTAGTTTTTCGGCGTACGCCAGATAAATGGCTTGTAGGCCATAATTAAGAATACTAAATACCGCGAGCGGAGATGGTGGCCACCCACCACGGGCCTCTGCTAAGGCGCTTTCACTAAAGCGAATACCCTCTTTCATCAAGAAAACCAATGCAAAAAACGGCAACAGCAAGCAGGTATTTGCCAGCGTTATTTGATAGCTAGGCTCCACCATTTTCTTAACATAACCGAGTAGGAAAACCACGCTGCAGGAGGGGATCGCAATAAACAAGAAGTTAGTATTCGCAACATCTACCCATCGTAAATGGCCGAGTAAAATAAAGCCGACCGAAAGCATTTGACAAACAAGGGATGTCGCCAATAAGCGGTTAGCTATTTTATGGCTGTCGTGTTTAAGCAATAGTGCGGGAATAATAAATACACCAAGCACCAACGCGCCTAGGGCAAGCAGAGCTGAACTATACATTTTCTGTCAGAGTTATTATTAGTAAAGCGGCGAGAATCGGGGATATGCGTGTGCATGTCAACCGTCACGATTTGCAAAATCCCATATTTATGCAAGCCGTGACGGCAAACGACCAAGCTAATAAATTATTTTCCAATATCCAACTTCGCCTCCAAACCCTCGTTGGCGGCAGAAATAATATAGGCCCGCAACATTTTCACGTCATCTTTACTAAGTACATCTTTAAACGCGGGCATACCGCGAGAGGTTAAGGCGCCACCAAGTACCACTGTTTCAATGGCCTCGTCGGCAACCAGCAAGGGTGACCAGCGTAGATCAGGAATCAAGCCACTAGAGATGACGTGGTCACCATGACATACCACGCAATTGGTGTCGTAAATATGCTTACCCTTTGCAATCGTTGCCGCGTCAGCAGTAGATTCAGGCGGTGTCGGCTTTGTCACTACCGTATCGGCTAACGCGGGTAATTTTGCCTTAGCGCCAAGCTTAAACACCATCAAACGGCCCACACCGGGGTCGCTCGCTGCGGGAAATAAACCGCCATAAACCAACGCGAAAACACCACCCCAACCAGAGGCCACCGCAATATATTGTTCGCCATCTAATTCATAACTGATGGGCGGCGCAACAATGCCCGTCTGGGCGAAGAAGTCCCACAGGCGTTCGCCATTGTCAGCACGATACGCAACCAGTTTAGCGTCGGCATTACCTTGGAATACCAAACCACCCGCGGTAGACAGTACACCGCCATTCCACGGACTATTGTGTTCAACCTGCCACGCTGGTCCCTGCTTTACTGGGTCCCACGCAATTAGGCGGCCCTTAACCGCCGCTTTTACCGCTTTAAACTGTTCAATACCGCTGGGCAAGGAGCCCATAGCGCTATCAGAACCGGTATTCCAAGCGCCTTCTCGGTATTTAAAACCTTGATCATTCGCATACACATAAGGCGCTTCTAAAGCCGGAATATAGACCAAGCCGGTGTTAGGGTTAAACGACATGGGGTGCCAATTGTGCCCACCAAATGGCCCTGGCAATTGCAAATACGGTGCCTTATCGCCCCAGCGCGCGTCGGGTATTTCTACCGGTCTGCCCGTTTCTGAATCAATATGCGTTGCCCAATTAACTGGCACGTAATTTTTGGCTGACAGCAATTCGCCGGTCGCACGGTCGATCACATAAAAGAAGCCATTTTTAGGTGCCTGCATAATGACCTTGCGCGGCTTACCATCAATAGTGAGCTCGGCCAGAATCATGTGTTGGGTGGCGGTGTAATCCCAAGTTTCACCGGGCGTGGTTTGATAATGCCAAACGTATTCACCGGTGTCGGGTCGCAGCGCAACGATGGAAGAGAGATACAAATTATCGCCGCCACCGGGGCTGCGAATGCTTTGATTCCATGGCGAGCCATTACCGACGCCGATGTATAGCAAATCTAGCTCGGGATCGTAGGCCATCGAATCCCACGCCGTGCCGCCACCCCCGTATTTCCACCATTCGCCTTTCCAAGTTTTGGCCGCTTTGGCCATGGCCTCGTTTTCAACACCGTCCTCTGGATTACCGGGTACGGTATAAAACCGCCATAGCATCTCGCCATTGCTAATGTCGTAAGCCGACACATAACCGCGAACGCCGTATTCTGCGCCGCCATTACCAATAATGGCCTTGCCGTTCACAATTCGTGGCGCGCCGGTAATGGTATAGGGTTTGCTTTGATCGATGGTGACAACATCCCATAACTTCTTGCCAGTTTTGGCGTCAACGGCAACTAAACGTCCATCAATCGTGCCGGTGATGATTTTACCGTCTGCATACGCGACCCCACGATTCACCGCATCGCAGCACAAATCTGCGCCCTTGCTACGGTCGACTTGGGGATCAAATTGCCAGCGCAACGCGCCGGTTTTGGCGTCCAGCGCGAATACCTTATTCCATGTTGCGGTCACATAAATAATGCCGTCGACCACCAAGGGCGTGGCTTCAATGCCGCGGCTCACGCCTAAATCAAAGGCCCAAGCCAAACCGAGCCCATTGACATTTTCAGCGGTAATTTGATTTAACGGTGAGAAACGCTGCTCGGCGTCGCCGCCGCCGTGCTTATTCCACTCTTGAGTGGTGCCGGCCACTGTAACTTCGCTCGTGTCAGGCTGTGTAGGTGCCTTATCGCACGCCAAAATAAGCAGAGATGCACAAAGCAAACTGGCAGCCCGCAGGGCAGATTGTCGTTTATTATTCATTATTATCCCCATGTAATAGGTGATTACTTTTAGCGAACAAACAATGCCAAGCAAACTCACAGCTGTAAAGCCTTTCGTGCTTTGGCTAGCGTCTAGGTAACCGGCTTTACTCATGTAATACGGCGGGGATTCACAAAATTCAGGCAAAAAAAGAACGCTCATAAGAGCGCTCAAATATACCTAGAGTAGGAGACTTCAAATGATTAGAGAGAGCCTATTGCAGAAAGTTCAGCAGCAGATGGCGCAAACCAGTAATTTCCACTCACGGGTGTTGAAAAATCCGTCAAATGGTCGTGTACACCGTCGCCACTGACCCCAAACATACTCTGTAGAATATGGTCGAATCGACGAACATCGCAGCTAAATGCCAGAAAATACAAACCATGTTCTAGCACACCGCCATAGGGGACACTGCGCCGATATAATTTTTGGGACACCCCATTTATTTTCACATCGCTGCGACTCACATGGGAATTTTCTGGCATGACGTCGTCTTCCAGCTCGATGCTATCCGGCTTGGTGCGACCAATGACACCCTCCTGCTCGCTCTGACTCAAAGCGTGAAACGAGGCCAAATTGTGCACCCACTGCTGACTCATCACATAGCTGCCGCCGGCGCCTGGCTCTCCGTCTGGAATCAGCGCCACGAGCTGTTGTCCGCGCCCCTTGGGGTTTTCGGTACCGTCAATAAAGCCTGACAGATCCCGTGAGTCCTTGTACAAAAAGCCTATTTTCTCTAACTGCAATACCGCGACCGACGCCAAGACTGTGGTCGCCGTCATCGCCGCATCAAAGT
This sequence comes from Zhongshania sp., assembly GCA_018066965.1. GTDB lineage: Bacteria > Pseudomonadota > Gammaproteobacteria > Pseudomonadales > Spongiibacteraceae > Spongiibacter. Next base: position 7,659 of record JAGPVP010000071.1, read on the forward strand.
TCGCACTGTGATTATCGCCATGCAGCCATAAAAAAATACCCTGCTGGGTTGCCGGCGCAACACGCTTGCCTTCGCCAATGGCGACAAAGGGTTTTAAATCGGCTGGGCAGGCTGCAGGCGCGATGCTACGCCAACAATCAGCGCCAAAACTCCACACCCGGTTAACACCGGCATCGCCTAATACAACTGCCTTCGCTAAGACATCCTTTAGCTGCGCGGCGCTAACGCCCTCAATAAGTTTATATTCCAGAAAAAAATGGGACGTACTTCCTTCAACAAAAATACCAGCCTGCGGTTCAGACATTATCGTTCTCCTTATCCAGTGCAGTGTTTTATCAGCACTTTATGAACATGACAATCCCGTCATCTACAATGCTTGTTCACAACCGAGCGCGGACTTACACTTAGCGGCCTTTTCAAGCTCCGCTGAGGACGCCATTTTGGCCACATCGCTAGAACAAAGACTGGCATTTTTTGCAGCAGCTCCACGACAGCATCTTTTACGACAGATCCAGCGCGGTATCGAGAAAGAAAGCCTAAGAGCAGACCAAGATGGCATTCTGGCCCAAACTGATCACCCCGCCGCTTTTGGCTCGGCGCTCACGCACCCGTCCATCACCACCGATTTCTCTGAAGCGCTGCTGGAATTCATCACGCCGGTCAGCAACTCGATTGACGACACCCTAAATGAACTAGACGCCATCCACCGCTTTGCGGTGAGCGAGCTGGGCGACGAGACCATTTGGAATGCGAGCATGCCCTGTCGCTTAGGCGAAGACGACGATGCCATCCCCGTCGCCCGCTTTGGCAGCAGTAATACCGCCACCATGAAAACCCGTTACCGCATGGGCCTCGGTCATCGCTACGGCCGCAAAATGCAAACCATTGCGGGTATTCACTACAATTTCTCGCTGCCTAAATCGGTGTGGGAAGAGCTGCACGCCGCCGAAAATAGCGAGCTGCCACTCAAGACTTACATCACCAATAACTACTTTGGCATGATTCGTAATTTCCGCCGCTATGCTTGGCTGCTCATTTATTTATTTGGCGCCGCTCCCGCCGTGTCGCGCTGCTTTTTAAACGGCAAGCCACATCAACTGCAGCCGCTTGGTAAGTACACACTATACGGCCCGCACGCGACCTCACTGCGCATGGGTGATCTGGGCTACCAAAGCGACGCCCAGAAAAACCTGCACATTTGCTACAACCATATCGATTTTTACGTAGAAACCTTAAAAGGCGCCATCACTACCTCCCACGGCGACTACGAAAGTATTCCCAGCGGCGAGCAGTTATCGTCTGGCCTACTGCAAATAGAGAACGAATTTTACAGCCCAATTCGCCCCAAGCGCGTGACCGACAGCGGCGAAATTCCATTGGGCGCACTGCGCCGTGGCGGCGTGGAATACATAGAAGTGCGCTGTATCGATGTAAACCCGATGCTGCCAGTGGGCATTAACGCTGAGCAAATTCGCTTTATCGACGCCTTTTTACTGTATTGCCTGTATAAAGACAGCCCACCATGTGACGACGACCATAACGCCGAGATCAGCAGTAATTTACTGAGCGTCGTTAACAGGGGCCGCGAACCCGGCCTTGAGCTAAGCCAAGATGGCAGTCCTCGAACATTGGCCGCGTGGGCAGAAGAATTAATCGGCGACATCGGCCGTATCGCAGGCCAACTAGATGCGGCACACAGCACTGACGCTTACAGCCAAAGCTGCCAAGCGCAACTTGCCAAAGTACACGACGTTAGCCTAACCCCATCGGCACAAATTGTTGCTGAGCTAGAACAACGCGACGACGGCTATTATCACTACGCTATGGAGCAATCTCTGCAACACGCCAAGGTGTTTCGTGAACGCGGCCTAAGTGCAGAAGAAAGCCAGCGCTTCGCCACCATGCGCGAAGCCTCGGTCGCTGCGCAGGCAAGTGTTGAGGCCGAACAACAAGACGAAAGCTTTGACGAATACCTCAGCCGCTTTTATATGCAATATCAGGATCTGTGAATTACCTTGCCCACTTCCATTTAGCCCAGCAGCTTGCGAGCCGCACTGGCTTAGATCAGCAGGGGCTACTCATCGGTGGGCTACTTGGCGATTTTGTTAAAGGCCCGCTGCGTGGCGACTATCCTGCAGAGTGGGAAGTCGGCATTCGTCTTCATCGGCGAATCGACGCCCTCACCGACAGCCATACTCGCGTAACAGAATGCTTGAACGTATTACCCGTAAATTATCGCCGCTACGGCGGCATTATGTTAGATGTATGTTTTGATCACTGTTTAAGCCGGCACTGGGATGAACTCCACCCAAGCCCGCTTGGCAGCTTCAGCCAAGACTGCTATCAGCATATTCTCGTAAATAAAGACCAATACCCACGTGCAGCAATGCGCCAAATTGGTTTTTTGGCGGAATACGATGTGCTCAGTAAAATGGACAACTGGGATAATATCGAAGGCATGCTCGCGCGGATTGCCAAACGCATATCGCGAGAAAACCCCCTGAGTAGTTGCGGGCCTGAGCTGGCCCGCCAGCTGCCCTTTATCGAACAACAGTTCCTCGCGCTATACCCAGCATTACAAGCACAGCTATTTGCAGAATTTAGTGAGGCCCTACCAAGCTAAAATTTATAACATCTGGCACCAACAACAACGACCAAGGTCGTACTTGTCAGCATTTACACAATCCCCTACTGTATGGCGCTTACGAAGAGAGAAAACACTATGTCACTGACGCCCCGATGGATTTACGCCTTTATTGTCGCCAGCTGCTGCGGCCTTCTCGGCTACGCGCTTTACACCCAGTATTTTGACGGCCTGCACCCCTGCCCACTGTGTATTACCCAGCGCGCCTGCTTTGTGCTCACCGCACTCACGGCGTTAATAGCACTGATCGTTAACCCCCAACAAACCGGTCGCTATGTCGCCACCGGCTTTATGTTGGCCAGCACCATTGCCGGCGGCTCCGTAGCCTATCGCCAAGTTTGGCTGCAAAGCCTACCACCAGATCAAGTCCCTGCCTGCGGCCCCAGCCTAGAATATATGTTTAGCAATCTGCCCTTTGGCGAAGCCTTTAGCACCCTCATGCTAGGTGACGGAAACTGCGCCGAAATCGTCTGGACACTGTTTGGCCTGAGCATGCCCAACTGGTCGATGTTTGCGTTTATTGGCCTAGGCTTGGCAGCCATTGCCAGCGCCCTACCCATGTTAAAACGCTAATGCTGGCTGGCTTTCTTACCTTAGTCGGCTGCCAACTGCTCGGTGAATTTATTCAGCGCGCATTAGGGCTGCCGTTGCCCGGCCCAGTGATTGGTATGCTGCTGTTATTTATTGGCCTTTGTATTCACGGCAATGTACCAAAAGATTTAGAAATCGGCAGTCAACGCCTCATTGAATTACTACCCATGCTATTGATGGCACCCGCCGCCGGGGTGTTTTTTCTGGGTGCAGGTTTTGCCGACCAGTGGCCGGCATTTATCGCCGCCGTCACCCTTGGCACCGTGAGCACACTGGTATTTTGTGGTTTGTTGATTCGCTTTTTACACGGCCGGAATAAGCGCACATGAGCGAGCTTATGCACGGGCCATTATTCGCCATCACGCTAACGCTACTCGCCTACCAAGGTGCAATGTTCCTGTATACCCGCAGTGGTCGCGCCGCCATGTTGCATCCCACTATTAGCGGCGCCACCTTAATTGCGCTGGCCTTAATGTTGTTGCAACAGGACTACCACGCCTATTATCAAAATATAAATTGGCTTACTTTTTTATTCGGTCCGGCCACCGTGGCCTTGGCCGTACCGCTTTATCGGCAACTTCATTTATTAAGAAATATGGCGGGGCCACTACTCATCACCGTCACCGTCGGCGCTATATTTGCGTCGGCTTCGGCACTGATCATTGCATGGTTGTTTGGTGCCAATCACGACACCTTGCTATCCCTCGCCACCAAATCGATTACCACTCCCATCGCCATTACCGTGACCCAAGACCTTGGCGGCATCACCACCATTGCCGTTGCTTCGGTCATTCTGACCGGCGTCGTGGGCATCACCACTATTACGTGGTTATTTAATAAATTAGATATTCAAGACGACAGGTTGTGGGGATTTTGCCTTGGCCTTACCGCGCATGCCATTGGCACGTCTAGAGCCTTTGAGCGCAGCGCCGTGGCAGGCGCATTTTCAAGTTTAGCGCTGTGTTTAACGGGTGCGTTCACCGCTGTATTTGTGCCGTTTGCAGCACGCTGGTTTATGTAAAATTATTTTGTTTTTTTAAATATGCTCGGTAGCCAGCGGCTAAGATCAAACACGTGAACCCCGGCACCAATAAAGCTTGGAATCTAAACAAAGTAAATAGATACGTACCAAGGGTACCGCCAAGTACAAAACCAATAATAATATGAGTAAAAAGTGCGGCCTTTCTTTTATCAAAATGCTCACCTTTAAGCACAGAGCCCAGCATAATACCTAAGTCGGTAAAGATACCTGTCAAATGGGTTGTGCGTATTACTGCGCCGCTATAGGTCGTCGCCAAAGCATTCTGAATACCGCAGGCCACAGACGCTGCCAACTGCCCGGAAAAATAACCTTTTGATAATAAAAATAACGATACAAAAATGAATACAGCCTCAAAAAGCAGCGCAACATCGTAGCGACGCCCCAGTTTTAATCGACCACCATGTAATAAAAAACCCGAGATTGACGCGCCTGCAAAAAACGCGATTAAAACAGCGCCAAGATGCAGACTTGCTTCGAATGAGTCACCAAGAAAACTGGTACCGAGTAGAGTAGCCGTACCAGAGAGATGCGATACCGACTGATGCTCAAAACCTAATAGCCCAATCGCGTTAATACAGCCAGCAACTAGTGCTAGAACAAATGCGCCGTATTCAATCCACTTGGGTAACTTAGATAGCAAAGTATATTCTCTTTACCAATGCTGCTGGCGGTAGCTCATCGGTACCGACTGGGCGAAATGCGTTCGAGTTGGCCTAGTGTAACCTGTCTAAGGTTTTATTGATGTTTAGAGAAGCAGAAGGGAATCTGATGAAATTTCGATTCATACAATTTACGATCCGGCCAGTGACTAGTTTAATCACTGGCCGGATCGTAAATTTAGTTTAACGGTCTACTATTCAAGTCCGGCCATGCACATGTATTTCACGACTTGGTATTCATCAATGCCGTAGTGGGAACCTTCACGACCAAAGCCGGATTGCTTCACTCCACCAAAAGGCGCAACTTCATTTGAGATAAGGCCGGTGTTTATGCCGACCATACCGTACTCCAATGCCTCAGCTACTTTCCACACACGACCAATGTCGCGACTATAGAAATAGCTCGCCAACCCAAACTCGGTGTCATTGGCTAGTTGAATGACTTCATCGTCGCTGTGAAAACGAAATATCGGTGCAACAGGCCCAAAGGTTTCTTCGTGGGCGATACACATATCTTGCGTCACATTCGCCAATACGGTTGGCTCGAAAAAATTGCCCCCTAATGTATGGCGCTTACCACCACTTAACACCACCGCACCTAGACCAAGGGCATTGCTAATATGCTGCTCTACTTTTAACACCGCGTCTTCATTAATAAGCGGTCCCTGTGACACGCCGTCATCAGTGCCATTGCCGACCTTTAATGCATCGACGGCCTTAGCTAGTTTTTCTGAAAAGCGGTCATACACGTTGTCATGAACATAAAGACGATTGGTACACACACAGGTCTGTCCGGTGTTTCTAAACTTAGACGCCATCGCGCCATCAACAGCGGCGTCAATATCGGCATCCTCAAACACGATAAACGGTGCATTACCTCCCAACTCCAAAGACAATTTTTTTAGGGTTGGCGCGCACTGCTCCATTAATTTTCGGCCCACTTCGGTAGAACCAGTGAAGGATAATTTCCGCACTTTTGAATTAGATGTTAACTCAGCGCCAATCACCCGCGATTTACCGGTGAGCACGTTTAACACCCCAGCAGGTATCCCTGCCTCCTCTGCCAATACAGCTAACGCCAAGGCCGTGAACGGCGTTGCATCGGCAGGTTTAACCAGCATTGTGCAACCCGCTGCCAGTGCCGGTGCGGCTTTTCTAGTGATCATCGCGGCGGGGAAATTCCACGGCGTAATGGCTGCGCACACACCCACCGGCTCTTTAACCACTATTAGACGTTTATCGTTGCTGGGACTGGGAATTACATCGCCATAGCTGCGTTTAGCTTCCTCAGAAAACCACTCAATAAATGACGCCGCGTACTGCACTTCACCACGCGATTCAGCAAGAGGCTTACCCTGCTCGGCGGTCATAATCTGGGCAATATCTTCGGCGTTCTCTTGAATTAAATTAAACCATTTACGCAAATAGCTGCTGCGCTCTTTGGCAGGCAATTTTTTCCACGGCCCCCAAGCTAGCTCCGCAGACTCAATTGCCGTGCGTGTTTCGGTTTCACTTAAGCGCGGAATAGTGCCAAGCAGCTCGCCGTTAGCGGGATTATAAACTGCGGTAGTATCGCCAGACGCAGCATCAATCCACTGACCACTGACATAGGCTTGCTGACGAAATAATTCAGGTTTATTAAGTGATAACATAAATTTAATCCGAGTAGAAAATGGCGACGTTCTTTACGTGTAAACACGTCATAAATATTATTCTAAAGTCCTAATAAATCGTAAATCCCTAATACCCAATTTAACGAACTCACCTTATACCGACAATAGCACGATAGAAGAGTTCTAAAATGGCCAAAACACCTTTGGCATTCGCCCCTGCTGGAGTAAAGACGCAACATCCATACCCACAGCCACACCTGCGTGAACAAAGAATCCACCCCAGATTGATCGGGAGCGCAGCGCTAAAATACCAAGGAATAAGCCAAATGAAATTGCCCCAAACGCTTCAGGCCAGAGTTTAGGGAAGTGGATCATTAAATACGGCACGCACATAATCCACACCGCGTTGGCGCCCACCGCTGGCCGTAATGCCTGTAGAAAAAAGCCGCGAAAGAAAAACTCTAAGCAAATAAATTGTGTTAAGTACAAGACTTCCCACGCGATAAAATCAAACCAGCTTCTACCCGCCTGTTTGTAAAAGGGGTAGTGCGCTAGAAATTCGCGATTAAAGGACGCAATAACAATAAACACCAAGATCGGCGATAACAGCAAGGCATATGCCCGCCAATGTTGGGAGGTGTTATTCCAGCGCCATCCAAAATTAATCAGCTTATCGCGAAATAAATATTTAATAAGCAATGCCGGAATGAATACGTAGCCGACCATATGCCACACGGTCCACCAGGCATAACTAGCAAGCTCTAAAAACCCTGTTTGTCGAAGCTGTAAATACAGATAGTTGGACGATTTTTCTAATGTGCCGCTGAGTATTCGCAATGACTCTACAAACACACTGCCGTATTTAAGATAATGTATTAGCAACAAACACAGTGATACACAGGCCAGTACTGCAAACACACGTCTCAAGGCCTGTGGTCTATTCAAGGAATAGCTTGGCGATGACGCATCAATGTCATCTAATATCTGCATAATGCGCTTAGGGTGCAGCGTGCGAACAAAATCAGAACCACGCGATACTATCGTTCTTGTCATTAGATACTCTATGCAAATAATGTGTCTTGTCACGTTCCGGGATGCAAGCAGCCTTGTATTACAAACGTCCCACAGTCAGCTGCCAGCCATTTGCGCAACAAAGACTGATATTTTTTATAATGCTATAGTTGGCCGTCCATAACCAGCCAAGATCGGCAACGAGACTCTATTCAGCGATGCCCATGCACCACAAATTACTACTGCCCCTGCGCACCCTACTCTACAGTAGCCTGAGTCTCATTCTATGCCTCTACTTAAGCTGGCATGTGCTATTGAGTGCCGATTTTTTCTATGGCTTTTGGCACGACAATATCGGTATTGCCGAGACCATCGTTGAGACCGGCCCCCAAAATCGCTATCGCAGCGGCTTTGAAGATACCGACCGTGCACAGCGAATTACCCTATTCCAAGAAATATGTCAGGCCATCACCCATCAGGGCGAGGGTTTACGGAATATCCGCTATTCCCCCAAACCCGATATTCAAATTCCCTTGCTACATCATGCAGAAATTGTACACCTGCAAGACGTGGCGAACTTGATTACTCTTACGCAAAAACTAGAGCCCTATATGTTGCTAATGTGGTGCATGCTAATCGCTGTATATGCGCTTAGATCGTGGCCACTACCAAATTACAAACAAATACTCGCTGTGAATTCGGTGCTAATCGTGGGTTTAATCGCCGCAGTATTAGCTGTGGGCTGGGTTGAGGTTTTTTACGCGGCGCACCGCTGGATCTTTCCGGATGATCACCAATGGTTCTTTTTCTATCAAGATTCACTGATGTCGACCATGATGCAAGCACCTGATCTGTTTTTATATATTGGTATCAGCATGGCAATACTGGCGCTGCTTGCGTTTGTATTACTGCATAGTGGGCTTGTTTTTATTCAGAACAATATTGGCCGTGAACTAAGCCACAATTAAACACCCAAAACTCTCAGCACAGATTCTTGCAGGGCGGCAATGCGCGCCTCATCAGACTCACCGGGTAATTTTTCTCCACCCTCATTCACTAAGTGATAGAACTCCGCATAACCCAACAACATCGCATTAATAGTAAAGACGGTATGAGCATCCGCTTCGTGGCCTAAAACCTCAGAGGCCAACTCCCGAATAAACCGCATAAAGTAGATATGCTGGCGGCGACACAGGAACTGCCCTTGGGTAGAAGCGACTTGAGCAATATCGCGCTGAACCAATAATAATAAAGAACGCTCTTGGGTAAACAGATCGAAGAAACCCGCCACTAATTGCTTCAGGCGGTCGCGGGCGGACAATTCATCGGACAGGCGGCCACGAATGATATCGATGGCGTCTTCTATTCGATTCGCAAAGGCTTCGTTATACAGGGTTTGTTTATTAGAAAAATGGTAATAAATAATGGGTAAACTACAGCCACACGCTTTGGCTATTTCTCGGGTGCTCACACCGTCAAAACCGTGCTCCGCAAATAAATTTGCGGCCGTGTTCAATACATGGTCAATATCAATAGCAGGGCCACGATGTGCGCCCTTGCTTGAGCCAAGCTCATCTTGTTTTGTCATGCTTAAAACCAAATTGAGACAAATATTATTATTCACTGATAGTAGCGCTTAGCTAAACACTATAAACCACATTTTACGCTAGGACGAGAACCCAAAATGCGGGGCCGGTAATGCCCCGCAATATGTAAGTTTCAGACTTTTTCTATGGCTTGATAGCCATCATGGCAAACACCGTTCACAAAGGTAGTCGGCATACGTTTGCCGCACTGGATATTTGCCGTTGATTCAAAATCACAGAAGCCACGCATATCGCCACAGCTAATTTCGCACAAAGTATCAACACAACATACACCGTGATGAGTGGAAATGAACGCTTTCTCTGCCGCACGGTGGCATTCAATATCAAAGACTTCACCAGTGGTGAGTTCAAAGCGTACACTACCGCCGCGATTGACCATACCGTCAACTTCAACATGAGTCAGAATATCCACACGCTTTGCGTAGGTTACCGTGTCGCCACGAACTACCCAGCCAAAGCTGGCGATATCCTCTTCTGATGAATACCATGATAGCGCCAAAAAGCTAAAATCTTCACCAAAAGTACCAGCCACCCAGCGATGCGCTAATAATGACTCCCACTCACGGCGACCCCAACCGCGATCTCTAAAGCTCAGGCCTTTTACTTGGTAAGATTTACCACCGATGCTTAAGTCTCCGGTCACCAGACCAGGGATATCTGCGTGTACATTGGCAAATTCTTCCGACACCGTTGAATCCTTGGGATAACATTCAACCGATGCATGAAAGTCCGAATGCGACAGACGGGCACTGACGTCGCCGTCTGCTATCGTCCACACATGCTGACCTTCCAAAAACTCGTAGCGACAGGTATCTCCCGCGCCAAAGCCACCATTATCTAAACGGTCGGCATCTCGCAGATCCAAATACTCATTTTTACGATAATTTCCGTCGGGAGAACACAAATGATTCCACAGCGCGATTTTAGGCCCATCCTTGTAGTTCGGCTCATGGCCAATGCGATGAAAGCCGCCCACCTTGTTTTCAGCATCCCACCAAACCAGTACCACACTGTCCTGCCAATTATGCTCTGCGCCAGCGGGCTGCCAATTGTTTACCTTATCGTCTAGCAATGGCAGTTCGCGCCCGTCACTTACTTTCATCATATTCGTCTCCTAGTTATTCGTATCGAAATGGATTTAACCTTTTGCACTGTTTAGCGCTAGATTCATAAACGATGGCGTAAAGCCAAGCTCAACCATGCTGTAACGCAAGTCGCGATTTCGACCCTGTTGTAAATTTAATGTCGCCTTATTGCCAGCAAGGTTCGTTCGCAAGGCAGCGTAAACCATGCCGTAATTCATCATTGCTTCATCCGGCTCACGACCACCATGGGCAAGGTAGTGATTTAAGAATTTCTGCCAATCGATATGTTGGGAAATATGTGGGCGAATATAAGCGAGGTCTTGTTCCGCGGCGCCAAAGCCTGCGCACTCCCAATCTAATATCGCGGAAATGCGACCTTCACTTACCAACACGTTATGAATATTAAAATCGCCATGCACTAATACCGGTGCACGCGTATCTTCAGGCAGGTTCGTCTCAAGCCAATTCATTATCCAAATTAAATACGGCGACGGTAAATGCTCTTGCTCCTGAATATAGCCTGCCCATCCTGCAAGGTTTGCTCGGTAGCTGTCTGCAACTGTGCCCTGCAATATATTGGGTGCATCGTATTTTTCAGCGTAGTCTCTAAATGTGCTAAGTGGAACGCTGTGCAATTGTCCTAACATTTCTGCTAAATCAAGAAACACCTCCTCGGGCATTTCCTTATTCATACCGTGTAAAAACGCGCCCGGCACTTCGCCGGCACTTCGCTCCATAATGTAAAAATCGGCATCAACATTTTGCCATTGGGCTGCATAAGCCAAGGGCTTGGGCGCGGGATAGTCATGCGGCAGCGCACATAGCAAAGCGTGCTCATTGTCGAGTAAGCAGCTGCCGTGCAACATGATCGGCATAGGGTCAGATTTTCTTACTACTAACTCGCGGTTGCTACCGTCGGCGCTTTTATAGCTACACAAAAACGTTTGCTTACCAAAGCCACCCATTAAAGATTCAAACTTATCGAGCTGTACGGGTGCGCCAACATGCTCATCAAGATTGTTTATAAAATCTTGCAAGGCCGATTTTGTTAGCGGCTGGCGAGGATTTTCAAATTCCAGCACATCTGCAACTTTCAATGCTGCAGTGTTGGTGTAATAACTTAACTCCCATTCAGCAACACGACGAAGTAGGCCTGCGGTTTTTTCTCCACGGTATTCCGCGCTTAAAGTTTTACTCGCCGCCGATAACTTCGTAGTTAACTGCTGGTGCTCTATACTCAGGCTTTCAAAATGTTTTTCATGGGAAATGTCATTAAATATGGGCGCTGTATCGCCAATTACTGCATGCATGCCCTCAAGAATAGTACGCCCGTCAGCTATACAAATTTGCAATATATCCACTGCGCCAGATTCTCGTTTACGGAGCTCATTCAGCGTTGTCTTCATCATTTCTACCGCCGTCTTAGCGGCCGCAGAATTCACCTCTGGTGCGATCAGTTCATCAAGCGCTGTTATCACCAAAGATAAATAATTTTCATTGCTATTAATTTTCATTTATACGTTTCCAATTATAAGAATTAGTCTTAGTTAAATTTATAATCCAGACTAATACCCCATGTTCTAGTCATGCCCACATAGCGCGCAATCGTATCGGCGCCGGTTTCGAACATACCGCTGGTATAGACTTCGTCGGTAATATTGCGCGCCCATATAGTCGCCTTCCAATCTCCGTCTACCGAACCGAGATGTACTCTGGCATTGGCAACGGTATAGGCATCGATCGTAAATAGCTCTTCACCGGTAATTACCGCATTGGTTTCGCTGCTATAGCTAATATCTCCACCAACACCGATATCTAATAAATTAGTTAGCGGCCAGGTATAATCAGCAATTAACGTCACTTCAATTTCAGGTGCAAAATTAAAATCATTTCCGGCTAGGTCGACTTCATTTCCTTCACGATCTAACGTGCTGCCTTTTTTAACTTCGGTTTGTAAAAAATTAGATGCTAAAGAAATGAATAAGCCGTCAATGGGGTTGGTTTGAGCTTCAAACTCGACGCCATAGATTTCGGACTCTGGCACGTTCTCTAAAATTGGTAGAGGGCCAAATACTGGGTCATATGTGCGCCCCAGTAATTGCTTATCTTTATAGTCGTAGTAATACGCGGCAACATTTACATTCAATGCGCGATCGTAAAAGCCAAACTTAGCGCCCACTTCAAAGGCATCTAAACGCTCCTGTGTTGCGGGCGAATATTGACGTTGATCTGACGAGGCAAGTACCGGAAAACTTCCAGATTTAAAACCTCGACTATACGATGCATAAAGTAAATCTGTATCCGTCATCTGCCAATCTGCCGCTAAACGCCACGATACATTATCTTCTTCAAGCACCCCCTCAAATAAACCGGCATTCCTTACCGCTGGGCCGCCCGGGATAGGCGACGGCTCATCACCTAAAATTAAACAGTCTCCCGCGCTAACACCGCCACTTCCGCCAGACGCCAAGCTCAACGCATTGATCAAACTGCCGTAGCCAATACCTGCAGAGTTTTCTGGGCTATCTATTGTGCAGCCGGCAAAGTCACGTTTCTCATTGGTATAACGCAGGCCCGTGGTCAGTTTTACGCTATCGCTAAGCTGCCAGTTGGCATTCATGAATATTGCCTGAGTATCGGCAACTTGCTCGCCATAGGTATCTACTCGGTTGCCAACAATAGGGCCAAGCAAATTAAGATTTAATGGATCAGGTGGTAAAAAAGATGAACTCGCTTCGTCAATATAGACCGACTGATATTCGTAGACATCGTCGTGGCTAAAGAACGCGCCGACTAACCAGTCCATATTGTCACCCCAAATACCATCCAAGCGTGTCTCTAAAGACCATGCACTCGTATCTACGGTAATTTCTCGCTCGGCGTTATTCACCGACAAACCACTTTGGGGAATAAGGGAGTGATCGTTTTCAAAGTCAGAATATGAGGCAAGTACCGTCAGTGTATTCGTGTCAGTTATGGCCCATTCATTGCGAAGAGACGCCATCATAAAGGTCTCATTAATTTGCCACGGCAAATCTGACCAATCCGCAACGCGATTGTCCTCCGTGTCGCGATCTACAATGGGATGGTTTCTAACACTATCGGGCAAACCTAATTCGGAGGGAGCGCCGGCCGCAGCCAAAATTTGTCCTGTGATCGCGTTCTGTAATCGTAAGGCAATCGCTTGTGGTGCTTGTGGCTCTCCCCTATCCGTCCAACCAGCTAAAGAAAATGTGGTTTCCATATCATCGGCTGATTGCCATACCAAGGTGGCGCGGCCTGAAAATTTATCAACTTCACCCAAGCTATCACCAGGACGAGTTAAACTTTCCTGCCAGCCATCACCGGAATAAATCTGGCGCAACGCAATCCGCCCACCAACCGTGTCACTCATTGGGCCACTAACATAAGCCTGCACATCGTAGGTGTTAAAGCGGCTATAGTCTGCCGTCACACCCGCTTCAAATTCTTCGCCAGGTTTTGCCGAAATATAATTAACAACGCCGCCGGTTGTATTGCGACCATAGAGCGTGCCCTGCGGCCCCTTTAATACTTCAATTCGCTCTAGATCAAGATTCGTGCCCTTAGAGAATACGGGGAACGCGAGGCTTTGTTCATCAATGTAAACACCAACCGTAGCGCTGGCGGTTTGGCTCGCCTCGTTAAAGCCGACACCCCGCAATGAGTAAATAGGAACCGAATAGCCGCTGTCTGAATAGCTAAAGCCCGGCACCAAATTACCTAAATCGCGGGTATCGGTTAAACCTAAATCTTTAATGGTGTCACCCGAAAAAGCGCTAATTGATATAGGTACTTCATAAATGGATTCAGATCGCTTTTGGGCTTTTACGAGAACTTCTTCTATGACGACGCCACGCGATCTTCGGGCTGTCTCTGTAGAAGGCTCAACATCCTGAGCTCGTACTGTAGAACCGGCAGCAATTGCCGCGGCAAGAATTGCGATTTTTTTAGACGTCATAATGTATCTCTTTTCCTGTTGTTATTTTTACGACTCAAGTGAGCGTATTTTTAACAGGCTATAGCATCCGTAATAACGGTTTTGAACGCTTGTTCAGGAAATACTGCAAATGCCAATCTTTGTGTCATTTGCACAAAATTTCTAAGTAAATGCCCTTATATAAAGTCTGAAATATTCAATTTTCAGAAAATTCTCTGAGCTTTTATCTCGCTGTTTTTACCGATAAACATGAGCGGGCATGTTAATCATTTAGAAATACAGAGCAGGAATTTAACCTAGCTGTTAGCTCATTTAGAAAATTACCTCGCTGCTCAAGCCCTCCAACGATGTCCGAAATTCTACAGTTAGTGTCCGTCGCCCACATAGAACTCGGCGCATTTCTCCGTATGATTGCTACACTAAATCCACTTAGCGCCTACAAAAATAACAGGATCACAATATGGCAAATTCAAATGCCGCTAGCGACGTAAGCTATACAAACACTCAAATCCTTATCGTCGGCACTGGCTTCGCTGGCCTGGGTATGGCAATCCGCTTGAAGGAAATGGGAATAAACGACTTCATCATCATTGAGCGTGCTAAAGATGTCGGCGGTACATGGCGGGACAACCGCTACCCCGGCGCGGCCTGTGACGTGCCATCACATTTGTACTCCTTTTCTTTTGAGCCCAATGCAGATTGGTCGCGGGTGTATCCAACCCAGCCAGAGCTAGAAACCTATTTACAGAACGTCGCCGACAAATGGCAGCTGCGCCCGCACATTCGCTTTGATCACACACTAAACCAAGCGCGCTATGACGAAAAAAATAGTCAGTGGTTAGTAAATACCAGCGGTGGCGATTTCAAAGCCCGCTTTGTCATTAGCGGCAATGGCGGCTTGGCCGAGCCAAAGCTTCCAGACATTCCCGGCGTAGAAAGCTTTGCTGGTCATCATTTTCATTCTGCAAACTGGGATCACAGCTACACCTTGCCGGGTAAACGCGTGGCGGTGATTGGCACTGGCGCATCGGCTATTCAGTTTGTGCCAGAAATTGCTGGCGTGCCTGCCAAACTCTCGATTTTTCAACGTACGCCAAACTGGATCATTCCCAGGGGCGATCGTCCTTATAGCCGTATTGAAAAATGGATTTTCAAACACTTTCCCATCACCCGTAAAATTCTACGCGCTAAAATCTATTGTCAAAATGAAAGCCGCGTACTCGGTATGGTCTTGCATCCTTCTATTATGGGCTTGTTCCGCCGCTCAGCGATGAAGCACATTCAACGGCAGGTATCTAACCCAGCATTGCGACCAAAACTTACACCCAATTTTCCTATCGGTTGCAAACGTATTCTTGTTTCTAATGATTGGTATCCCGCACTTCAAAAACCCAATGTCGAAGTTGTCACCAACGGCATTAAAGAAATACGCGAACACAGCATTGTCACCAATGACAATGTTGAACACGAGGTAGATTGTATTATTTTCGGCACCGGATTCTATGCTACCGACAACCCCATCGCCGGCATGATTTATGGTCGAGACGGTCGCCAATTATCGCAGGTTTGGAAAGACGGCGAAGAAGCGTACTTAGGTGCAAGCGTACATGGTTTCCCGAACTTCTTTTTTATCGTTGGCCCCAATGTCACCCTCGGCCATAGTTCGATGGTGTATATGATCGAAACCCAGGTTCAGGCGATTAGCCGCATCCTCTTAGCAACTGATGAAAATAATGCCGCCACGGTTGAAGTGAAATTAGACGTACAACAAAGCTACAATGAAAAATTGCAAAAACTCTTAGGTGGCTCTATTTGGGCGACCGGCTGCGATAGTTGGTATAAGCACCGAACTGGAAAAATAACCCAACTCTGGCCGGGGTTTACCTTTACCTTCCGCCGCTGGAATCGCGACTTTAAGCATTCAGATTATATTTTTAATTCTGTAGAAAAATAATAATTGGGCTCAGTGCTATGACAGATACATACGACTTCGACGTTGTTATTATTGGCTCCGGTTTTGGCGGTAGCGTTTCTGCTTTAAGGCTGAGTGAAAAAGGCTACTCCGTGGGGGTAATGGAAATGGGCCGCCGCTGGAGCCCTGAGAATATGCCGTCTAGCAACTGGAAGGTGTGGGATTTTTTATGGCGCCCCCTTCTTGGTTTACGCGGCTTTTTTAGTTTGCGTTTTTTTCGTCACGTTATGGTTTTACATGGCAACGCCGTTGGCGGCGGATCGGTAACCTACGCCAATACTTTATTGGTTCCACCCGACTCGGTATGGAAAGACGGTAGCTGGGCCGGCTTAGATGATTGGGAATCGGTTATGCCCAGCCACTACGCCACCGCAAAGCAGATGCTCGGTGTAAATAAAAACCAGCGCCTTGCGGCTGCCGACCGCGCCTTAGAAAAAATGGCCATCGCACAAGACAGACATGACACTTTTTACACCACCGACGTCGGTGTTTTCTTTGGCGATAAAGACGATACCTCTGGCGGCAAACGCTACCCCGATCCCTATTTTAACGGCGAAGGCCCAGACCGTCATAGCTGCATTGGCTGCGGTAGCTGTATGACGGGCTGTATTTACAACGCTAAAAATTCCTTAGATAAAAATTATCTTTATTTAGCGGAGAAAAAAGGCGCGCAGGTTTTTGAACAAACTCGTGTCGATGATGTACGGCCATTAGAGAATAGTGATGGTGATAAGGGCTACGAAATTTTTACCAGCCACGGCACCTCATTATTTCGTAAAAACAAACGGCGCTTCACCGCAAAGAAAATAATATTTTCGGCTAGCTCATTAGGCAGCCAAGAATTGCTGTTTAAGCTGAAACAGTCCGGCTCCATGCCTAATATTTCCGATGAACTTGGTAAACGAGTTAGAACCAACGCCGAATCCTTGCTCGCACTGCGCTTTCCCGGCGGTGAAGATATGTCTAAGGGTGTGGCCATCGGCTCAGGGTTTTATCTAGATGATTACACCCATATCGAAGCCACCCGCTACGGCAAAGGTCACGATTTACTCAGCTTATTATTTACCCCCTTAACTGGGGGTAAGCCCGGCCTAACACGACCCCTTTTGTGGCTGGCAACCTTACTCATGTCTTTAATACGGCATCCCGTGAAAACACTGCGGGCCTGTAATCCCTTCGGCTTTGCTAAAGAAACAATTATCTTTCTATGTATGCAAACCATAGAGGGACATTTGAATATGCGTTATCGCCGCCCCTGGTATTTTCCTTTTATTAAGGTGCTGCAAACTGAGGGTGAGCCGATTCCGTCGTTCATCCCCGCCGCGAATAAATTTGTCGCAGATAGCGCCGCACAAATGAACGGTATGGGTGCCAGCATGGTGTCGGAGTTATTTTTTAATATTCCCACCACCGCCCACTGTATGGGTGGCTGTGGCATGGGGGGGTCGCCGAAAAGCGGTGTGATCGATAGCCAGAACAGGCTGTTTGGCTATAAAAATGCCTACGTCTGTGACGGTTCAATGTTGGGCGCCAATCTGGGTGTAAATCCCAGCCTAACCATCACCGCACTATCTGAACGGGCAATGAGTTTTATACCGCCGAAAGACACTATCGCCAGTGCTTAAACACTAAGACTGCGGCCCTGCTTGCGCAATACGCCCGGTGTTTTCCCGCTCATACGCTTAAAGGCTTGTGAGAAACTGGAAGCATCGGCGTAGCAAAGTCGTTCGGCTATTTGCTCAACGCTAAGCCGCGTACCGGTTAGCATTTCTTCAGCGAGGGTCATGCGAATCTCGTCCACCAATTGTCGAAACGAGGTGCTTTCAGCTTCGAGTTTTCGGCGCAAAGTACGCGAGGTCATACACAGCGATTCGGCGACCAACTCCATGTCCATCGTCATTGGTCGTTGGCGCAATAAACTATCACGCACCTTTCCCGATATGCCCTTTCTGGCGATGCGCTTAGCGACCAACTCCGAGCATTGTTTGTCTAATAAACTCGCGGTTGCCACATTTCCAACAGCGCGAGGTTCATCCATTAATCGACGTGGGAATATCAGCTCATTACGTGGAGCTGAAAACTCGACCCGGCCGCGAAAGCATTTTTCGTAAAGATCGGCATGGGGTGGCCGTGCGTGCTGGAATGTCACCCATTCCGGCCCCAGTTGTGGTCCCGCCAACTCACGGAGAATTAGCATGGCGGCATGAATTTCTCGCTCTATTGAAAACAGTGCAATATCTGCGGGTACGTCCGAATTGTCGAACACCAAACTCGCGTAATCGCCCTGCTCTTTGACGGTAAAGCCAGAAAAGACAAAGGTAAGTTCTTGATACGTTTGCGACAGTTCCACCGCCTTGCGTGCAGTCGGGCTGCTAGCCAAGGCAAAACCCCAAATGCCGTAGGCCGATAAGTGGTAACGCTCGCCAGCGTATAAACCTAAACCGCCCATATCGGGTAGCTCGCGGAGTAAATTACGAACCACGGTCATCTCGGTGCTGGCTTCTACTTCAGTTTCCGGGTTGTCTAAACTCTGCTGATCTAGTCCGGTATTTTGAAGTAATGCTAATTGCTTTACGCCGTTTTCGAGACCTAAGGCCACCAGAATTTGAACACTGGTGATGCTTCGACAAAAATCCCAACTTTTCATTATTATTCCTACTTATTTGCAACATCGTGCAATCAAATGTCGGTTTCATAAGCCGAATTCAAACTGCATTTGCAGCCCGCGTAAAGCGATGAAATTGTCCGCAAGCCGCCAGAAATGTCCGAATTTCAACATAGCTTATCAAGTAGACTGTGACTCGTATAATACTTTTAGCGTTCGGCGTCACACTTTTCGCCGCTATGTCCTATGATCAAAGCTTAATAATAAATACATCGTCCTGCGAACTTGCTTTATACGCTCCGATCAGTAAGCGGATTACGGCAATATCGTCGAATCGGTGATTAGAGGAGTTACCCGTGGCCGTTTCAAAATTCACCCGTCAATTGTTTCTCAATACCAGCCTTAGCAGCGTAGCGCTATTTACAGCCGCGCACGCCGCTGCCGCGCCAGCGCTAGAAGAGGTGCTGGTCACTGCGCAAAAGCGTAGTGAAAGCGCCCAAGACATTCCTATTGCCGTCACCGGCGTTACTGCCGATATGCTCGACAAACTCGGCTTTGAGAACGCTAACGACGTGTCTGCCCAAGTGCCTAATATGCAGGTTAGTGGCCCCTATGGCGATGTGCAGCCCATTTTCTCTATTCGCGGCGTCAGCATGTCTGACTACAGCTCAAACCAAGCCAGCCCGATTGGGGTCTACGTAGATGAAGCCTATTTAGGTCCGGTATACAGCCACGGTGCCAACTTTTTTGACATCGAACGGCTAGAAGTATTACGCGGCCCGCAGGGTACGCTATACGGTAAAAACACCACCGGCGGCGCGATAAATATCATTACCCGCACTCCAAATTTTGACGGCGAAAATAGCAGCTACGTTAAAGGTGGTTTCGGCAGCTATAACGCCACGTCGCTAGAAGCGGGCACTGAAGGCGAATTAATCCCCGGCGTTTTGGCCGCGCGAATTGCAGGTAGCTTGAAACGCGATGACGGCTATGTAGAAGTTGTCGGCCAAGATGCCAACGCCGCCCAAACCGACTTCCAAGGTGCACGCCTCAGCCTAAATTGGATTATTAACGACAAGCTCGATGCGGTTTTAAAAATCACTACATCTGGCAATGATTCGCTAAGCACGCCACCCCGTAACGAGGCGCGCACTGATTTGCGCGGTACCGGCTTAGAGGGCGACTCCAACGGTTATATCGACTACACCGGCTATTCACGTGGCAGCCGCAATCTCGACTTCCATGAAACTGAATCGAATGCCATCGGGGCGTTAATCACCAATACTGACCTTGCCGTTCTCACCATGAACTACAACGCCGATAACTACACCCTCACCTCGGTCAGCTCCTATATGGACGCCGACTACTACCAAATGGCTGACACCGACGGCAGCCCTAACGGTCTGCTGGAAATTAAATGGTCGTCAGATTCGGTAAGCTTTAGCCAAGATCTACGCTTCACCTCTAATTTCGATGGCATGTTCAATATTATTGCTGGCGCATATTACGGCAGCGAAGATTTATACATGCAGAATATCTACGATATATTCGACCAAATTCCTGACGTTCGCGTCGGCGTCGCCAAGCCCGACAATATTCCTATTTTCCCCTACCTAATCGACTTCGGCATGATCGACCAACGGCTGGAAACTAAGAAAACCAGCGCCGCCATCTACACCCAAATGCGCTTCGACTTTTCCGCAAATTTCGGTATAGATGTTGGTCTGCGTTATACCCGCGACGAAAGCAAACTCAGCTATTTGAATATCTCGCGGCTTAGTAATTCAGGCCTGCCACTAGGTAGTTATGTACCCGGTAACACCACCGGCGTAGACAATGCGTGGATAACCCTGCCATTAACGGTGTTTGATTTACAAAACCTGATATCCGACCCAACCGCGCTACTTAACTATGCCAATGCCGGTTACACCCACGGCGCCTACACGCTAGACTCAGCGCCAGAACTCAGCGCACCAGAACAAGAGTTCACTGGTAAAATTGGTCTGGATTATCGTTTTAACGACGACTTCATGGTCTACGGCAGCGTCAGTCGCGGCTACCGCGCAGGCAGCTATAACGGCGGTGTGTACTATCAACCAAGGCCACTGGAAACTGCCTACGCCTCACCGGAGTTTATCAACGCGTATGAGGTAGGTTTTAAAGCCGATATGGCCGAAGGCAGCGTGCGCCTAAACGCCGCCGCATTCCTATACGACTACACTAACCAGCAGTTTATTAACGTAGTCGGCATTTCTAACTTCTTAGAAAACGCCGGTGGATCACAAATTATGGGGGCAGAAGCCGAACTGTGGGCGCGACTCACTGAGCGTCTAACCCTGCAAGCTGCAGTCGGTATTCTCGAAACCGAGTACACCGACCTATCGCTCGCCAATACCGAAACCATCGCCAACCAAGACGACCGCGTCGACCTCTCTGGCAATGAGCTAATCTCGGCACCCAAACTGAATGTGAGCTTTTCTGCCGACTACGACTTGATCGTAACTGAATACGGATATTTAAGCGTAAACGCCAACGCCAACTTTCAAGACGACCAATGGTTTAGCGCCTACAACGATCAGTACGGTTACGGAAACATTCGCCAAGACGCCTACTGGCTCTACAACGGGCGTCTAAGTTGGTACGCCAACGACGGCAGCTACAGTATTTCGATATGGGGTAAAAACCTGCTAGAAGAAGAATACGACAGCTACGCCATTAACCTGCAGGCAGGCTTTGGTTTCGATCAGTATTTAGCCGGTCAGCCACGCACCTATGGGGCTGAAATCCAGTTTAAATTCTAAGCGCCTCGCCCGTTTATCGATGTTCATTATCGATAAACGGGCACTAAACCTTTATTTCACTCACGCCCTACACTCACCGTCATCAACTTGATGCATTTCTACGTAATAGCACTATCTGGTGTTTATTCATTCCCATTTAGAGGTATTACGTGCTGCACAAACTATCCAAATTCGGCCTACCGGTTTGGTTTCTCACCAGCTTCTCATTGTGGATCTGGTTACCTACCAATAGCCTACTCGCCATTACACCTAGTGTTTGCGCGGTATTACTCAGCACTGTAGGTGGCGTGTTAGGTTTAGCCTTGTATCAACTTTACCTGGCCCAATTTCACCACCATAAAGGCTTTTATAGCGTTTTATGTTCGGCGTTATTAGCACCACCGGTCGCCATTATTTTTGCTTATAAATTAAGCGCATTATTGGCGGTATATCCGCTTAGAGAACTCGCGGCACTGGCATGGTTTCTGAGTTCGATGGGGGCCGTGCTAACAGTTATTGTTTGCCGCCTATTAAGCGAAGTGATTATGCGCCGACCAAACTATGTCGATAGCCCCAGCCTTCGCACCCGCAGTGCCTACCACAATCAAAGCAAGGCTAAATTCAACACCGCAATACATAGCGCCAAACCAAAAATATAAGTGCCGGCCGCACCTAGTTGCCGCAGTGGATTAGGTCGCGCCATAGTTCTTGGAAATATCAAACCCGCTACCAAAACAAAGCGACTCACCGTGGCAAGAATAATTGACCACAGCACCCAGCCCGCCATTTGCGACTGACTTAGAATATACATAAGCACCATTAATACCGGCGCAAACTCAATAGTATTAGCATGGGCGCGAATGTATTTATGCAATGTAT
>JAGPVP010000076.1 GCA_018066965.1 Zhongshania sp.
AGCTACAGACTGAAACACTCAACAACACAGCAAGAGGAAATTAAGACCGGCGAAAAACAAAAAACTACGCCATAATTGGCATCAAAGGGTGGGTCAATTTTAGATGCAAATCCTGGGTCAGTTTTAAGTGCAAATCAACAAGTAGGTGAATTCTCGAACAATTTTCCTATTTTTATAGCAATGGAAGGTAATGCCGCGAGTATGAGTGGTCTTGCCTTTTGCCGGCAGGCCAAGGAAGTCCATATTGTGTGTTGCCTTCCAAACCCAGTTCATAACAGCCCATTCATCATAATCATGGTCTGCGCCAGTAATCGCATCACTTGACCACATCTGCCATTCATCTTGCGTGTAGCCTTCTGGGATATTCTGGCGTAGTAGGGCGGTTCTATCACCAGCGGGGCCACCATCATAGCGAATGATGTCAAACTGATGAGTGCCTAGCGGTGAATCAGGGCCGTTATTGTCAAATGGCAAAAAGGCGCGATAGAGCTCTTCTTTGTTTTGAATGGTTTGAAAAAACGTAATGTCTTCAAACACGAAGTCATCGGCGTAGTAATGAATGATCTCCTTGGAGCCACCGTTGAAGAACGTATCAATCCAGTCTTCACCGGTAGACATTCCCATACGGCCCTTGTCGTTAAAGCCGCCGCCATTGTCCTTTTTCGATTTCGGTTCATTAAAGGCGATAGCAGGAGACACACCTGCTACCAGAAACGCTGCGCCGACCTTTTTTAAAAATGAGCGACGATGTTTCTCTTCAAGCTTATCAAGTTCTTCTGGGTGGTTGAGATAACCTAGGTGCATTTTTTTACCCTCACCTTATTTTGTGTTTTATGAGTGGTTGATGCCGCTATTGAGCGGTGGTCAAAATAATTCTACCTATATTGATAATCTTGTCAACAAAGCATTGATGGTATTATCAATAGTGTTTGTTAGAATTCTGCTAAGAAAGTTGTAAGGTTATGTAAAGTAAGGAAATATATTAATTTGTAATTATTGATATTCTTTAGGGCACTGTCGTGTAATTACGCCATGCTGCCTGCTAATACTTCGAAGTCTAAGGAAAATTTGTAACTATTGTTGTGCGTTGACGAACAGGGTTAAGGATAAATATCTGTCGAGTTGTAGTGCAACTCAATTGGAGCGCAGTACACCTAACGGCAGCGCTAATTCCTAGTTTATTCAGAAGGTGATGTCAGCATATAATTTTTATTGATAGTACTATTAATATATAGTGGCTTCATCTAAATAGGATTTCAATAATTTTATGGAGCTTAATTTTATTATGGAAGTGCATCTATGACAGACTCTATTCGCGTAAGTACTATTGCCATGGATGACTACGAACTCTATATGCCGTTGCTTGAAGCAATGCGACATGACTTGGAGGAGACCTTGGCAGAGAAACCTAATGCTATTTTTTATCCTGGTCGGTCAATGGTGGTGAATCGCTTTTTGACTACCTTACGTGATTTGATGGGCGTGTCAGGACAGACCTTACCGAGCCTTGATGAGCGAGAAAAAATGGCGGCAGCTTTGGTTTTTGCCATCATTCAGCGTTATTGCGTCGCTCTATTGAAGTTCGAGCCCCCGAGAAGTCCTGGCTAACGAGACGCGATTAGGTGGGCGGGTATAAATTTTGTGGCTTATTAGGTTGCTAGGGCTCGGTATGGTTTACTTTTCTATATTCATGGGGTGAATGGCGGTGTAGAGCTTTACCTAGTGAACATATTGCCCGCGAAGTGTAAAAGTGTGAACTGCAGCACGCTATTTAGTAGGTATAAACCCGTACTATCGCAGCTCAGGATAAGCGTCAGTCATATATAATGTGCAAGGCGCATAGCAATAACAATTAATCTGGATGAGCGCGAAACTATGAAAAACACATACTTCAAAAAGACATTAATGGCTGGTTTAATGGCCGCTGCTGGCGCTGCGCAAGCAGGTCCTTTAGCGGTGATCATTTCCCCTATCGCTGGTGCTGCAGGCGGTACTCCGCTAGATGTACTTGTTGTTCAGTTGGTTCAAATTGATAACCAGCTTGGTGCAGCATCTGGTGGTGGATTGCCAGGTTTAGATTCATTGCCAATTCCAGGCCTAGACGCACTGCCAGGTTTAGATGCATTGCCAATTCCTGGTGCTGGCGGTGGCGCAGGTGGCCTGCCGGGTTTGGATTCATTACCGATTCCGGGCCTAGACGCACTAGCAGGCGGTGGTCTTCCTAGTTTAGATTCGTTGCCAATTCCTGGTCTAGATGCATTGCCAATTCCTGGCCTTGATGCACTTCCGATCCCAGGCCTCGGTGGCGGCGGTTCAGCCGGTGGTTTACCTTTTGATGTGAGCCCTTTGTTCCAACTGACTTTTACTGTGGATACTGCGCTTAATGATGTTGCTGGTAACAATGGCGTTACTGATAAGCTAACGGATCTTGTTGACGCTTTGCCAAGTGCGAATCCAGACTTGATTCAAGCAGGCGCTTTCTTAATCGGTGATCAACTTCAATTAACCGTTGACCACTTAACATCTAACTTGATGGCATTGGGTGGCGGCGGCGCCGTACCAGGTTTAGACGCCTTACCAGGTCTAGATATACTTTCTATGTTGGGCTTGCCAATTCCTGGCGCTGGCGGCGGCTCAGGTGGCCTTCCAGGTTTGGATTCACTCCCAATCCCAGGTCTGGATTCTCTGCCAGGATTGGATTCACTACCGATTCCAGGTCTAGATGCATTACCACTACCTATCTAAGTAGAGTTGTGGGCTGATATAGCCCATTGCAAAGCATAGTAAAAGGCCAGACCGGCAACGGTCTGGCCTTTTTTGGTTTTGCTAGTCGTTAAATTGTTCTTTATTAGTGCTATAAATTCGTAATCTGTAGTGTTAATACAATAATTGCGTCTATTTACCAGCTGTAGAGGCCGCTAATATTTGGCTGCTCGATACTGACGAGCCCCCAAATGGGTGAAAATAGAAACTAAGATTCGTATTGAACGCGTCATATTGATAATACATTAAGGGTCTAGACATGCCGTTGTTAAAGCTTTTATGTGTGGTGACAGCACTGATTTTGCTGCTAGGCTGTGATGCATCGTCAGAACCCGATGGCTTCAATGGCTATGTCGAGGCTGAGTACCTTTATATAAGCGCATTAGAGGCGGGTTGGATTGTATCAAGCGCGGTGCAAGAGGGTGACGTTGTAGACAAAGGGCAAGTGCTGCTGCAGCTGGATAAAGACCGCCAGATTTTCGATTTAAATGAAGCTGTGACGCGAGTGGCGCAGGCCGAAGCTCAATACCGCGATTTAGCCACCGGCGCTCGTCCAGATGAAATTACCCGTTTAAACGCGCAGCGAAAAGAGGCCGTCGCTGCAAGAGCCTTAGCGGACGTGGAAAAACGGCGTTTGAGTGCCTTGCAAAGTAAGGGCGTGACGGCCCAGTCTAGTGTTGATCAGGCGGTAGCCGAGTTTAATGCTGCGGATGCCCGTGTAGATAGTATTGATGCCGGGATACGGCTCGCGAAATTAGCGTCTAGAGAAAATACGGTGTCAGCCTCAAAAGCTGCCTTTGAATCCGCTCAGGTGGGCGTCGATCGAGCGCAGTGGCGTTTAGAGCAGCGTACTTTATACGCGCGAAGGGCTGGCCGTGTTGAGCAAGTATATTTCCGCGAAGGGGAGCAGTTAGCGGCGGGCACGCCAGCGCTAGCACTGCTTCCAGACGATGCCTTGAAAGTGCGATTTTTTGTGCCGCAATCCGAGTTATCTGCATTCCCTGCAGGAACGTCGGTCAATGTGAAACAAGATGGCATTGTAGAGCCGGAGGCTGCCCTTGTGACCTATGTTGCTAGTGAGCCGGAATATACCCCGCCGGTTATCTACAGCATTGCTTCGCGACAAAAGTTGGTGTTTTTAGTTGAGGCTAGATTGGCCAAAACTAGTAATTTGCATCCTGGACAACCGGTAGATATCTCTTTGCAGGCCGCGAGCAATGACTGAGTTTGCCATTGATGTGCGCGGCTTAAGCAAGCACTTTGGTAATAAAGTGGCGGTTAATAAAGTCGATTTGCAGTTGCCCAAGGGGCAAGTTTGGGGGTTTCTTGGGCCAAATGGTTCTGGTAAAACCACGACCATAAGGATGCTCTGCGGGCTACTGAAAGCCACCGAAGGCGAAGGACGTTGCCTTGGTTTCGATTTGCGTCGCGATGCAGAGCTAATCCGTCGACATACCGGTTATATGACCCAGAAGTTTTCGTTTTGGAATGAGTTAACCGTTCGCGAAAATCTGGAATTCGTTGCCCGTATTTACGAGCTTAAACATCGGCGTCGTTGCGTTGATGACACACTTGAAGTACTAGGTTTGACACATCGTCAGCACCAGTTGGCAGATGCCTTGTCGGGAGGCTGGAAGCAGCGCTTAGCACTTGCCGCTGTTACCATGCATAAGCCAGAGCTATTACTTTTAGATGAACCGACCGCCGGCGTCGACCCACAGGCGCGCCGCGATTTTTGGGATCAAATACATCGGCTCTCAAATGAAGGCATGACGGTGTTGGTCTCTACCCATTACATGGACGAGGCCGAACGCTGTGATCACATCGTCTATCTCGCCCACGGCAACTTAATAACTGAGGGCAGTGTACCGGAGATTATCGATCAATCTGGCTTGATAAGTTTTCGCGCGGAGGGGGCCGGTGTTAGGCGCATGGAACCGCATCTGGCTAAGCAAGCCGGTGTTGAGTATGCCGCGTATTTTGCGGCGGGCTTACATATCTGTGGTCGTGACCGCGCTCTGCTAGAAGCGGCGGTCGCCTCGGTTGCGGACGAGGGATATCACTGGCAAGAGATCCGACCTAGTTTAGAAGATGTATTTATTGCGCTAATGGATCAGTCTGGCGCCGATTTGCGGAGTCATGCATGAGTGAGCGTCGGCGATATAGCAAGGGTATTAATTTTTCTCGAATTAATGCGGTATTTATTAAAGAGTTAATTCAAATGCGCCGTGATCGTTTGACGTTCGCGGTCATGTTGGCAATTCCGATTCTGGAGTTGGTGTTATTTGGTTATGCAATTAACACTGACCCCAAGCATCTCCCCACTGCAATTCACGCAGAAGAATACACTCCCATCGTGCGAAGCTTAATTGCCGGCTTAGAGCATTCTGAATACTTTGATGTGAGTATGAATATCCCAGATGCTCGATCTGGCGATCATTTGCTCGCCAGTGGTGGGGCGGTGTTTGTTATTGAAATTCCCAGTGGTTTTACCGAGCGCCTAGTGCGAGGCGAGCGGCCACAGTTGTTAGTGGCGGCAGACGCAACCGACCCCGTGGCGGCGTCCAACGCACTAGGCCGAATCAATACTATTGTTAACAAGGCGTTGCGCAAAGATTTAACGGGAGCTTTGTCGCACTTACAGGCAGATGCGGGGCCGGTCGAGGTAGTGGTACATCCTCGTTACAACCCTGAGGGGATTACCCAATACAATATTGTTCCCGGTTTGCTTGGTGTTATTTTAACCATGACACTGGTGATGATTACCGGTGTGGCCATGACCCGCGAAACCGAACGCGGCACAATGGAAAACCTCTTGGCGATGCCGGGCTCTCCGTTCGAGGTGATGGTGGGAAAAATTCTGCCCTTTCTCGGTGTGGGTGCAGTACAAACTGTAATTGTTTTACTGGTTGCCCACTGGATGTTTTCAGTGCCCTTTGTTGGCAGTGTTGGTCTGTTGCTGGTGAGCGTGGCACTATTTATTGTGGCAAATTTAGCCCTGGGTTTTACATTTTCAACCATCGCAAAATCTCAAATTCAGGCGATGCAATTAACGGTGTTTTTCTTTTTACCCTCAATGCTATTGTCTGGGTTTATGTTTCCGTTTCGCGGTATGCCGACATGGGCGCAAGTCATTGGCGAAGCTCTACCCTTAACGCATTTTTTGCGAGTGGTGAGGGGCATTATGCTAAAAGGAGCGGGGTTTATAGACTTACGAGTTGACCTTGCCGCAATTGCCGCATTTATGATTGTCGTAGTATTGATCGCTATGCTCCGCTATAAACGCACACTAGATTAATGCCTAATTACTTTGATACCTAATTACTTTGATACTTTGGGTGTGTCGCATGTAGAGTGGAACTAGTTTACATCTATGTTGCCAATTTCTAAGTACTTGAGAAAGGTAGCAGTACAGGAGTGATGCATGAACGATGCCCTAAGAATACTTCAACGCGCTGCGCCGGTGATGCCAGTTGCACATTTTCAATCTTTAGATCATGCCCAAGCTTGCGCAGAACTCTTTGCCGAAGCCAAGGTGCCAACGGTAGAAGTTACCCTTAGGCACCCGCAAGCGTGGCAAATGGTAAAGTTGTTTAAGGACATTATGCCCTTCGCTAAAATTGGCGTGGGCACGGTGGTGAATCGTCGACAAATGCTGCGTGCGGCAGACGAAGCCGACTTTGTCATTAGCCCAGGTTTTTCCGCCGAGTTATCTATTCTAGCGAGAAAAACCTTAACGCCTTATATTCCCGGCATAGCCACCGCCAGTGAATTAATGGCCGCGATGAACGAAGAGCATCGAGTATTTAAGTGTTTTCCCGCTGCAGCGGTGGGTGGTGTCGCTTTATTAAAGGCCTTATCTGCTCCGTTTCCAGAGGTGACGTTTTGCCCGACAGGTGGTATTTCACAAGTGAATTATCAGGAATATCTCGCCTTAGAGTCGGTGGCTTGTGTCGGCGGAAGCTGGATTGTCCCCTGTGAAGAAGCGCTTAAAAAAGACCGTGAAGGCTTTTTAACGATGCTCAAAGAGTTGTACGCCTCGTAGGCTCAGCTACAAAAATGTAGCAGCGCCTTCTTCAGCGCTACTTACGTTGGCCCGTAAACCAGCAAATAAGTCACGGCCATAATTGTCACTCGCTGGCGCGGGATTGTAGTAAGCGGGTGTGCGCTGACTCAATTCTTCTGCAGAGATTAAAACATCTAATATTTCCTTGGCGGTATCTAAAACAAGCATGTCGCCATTCTGAATTTTCGCAATGGGGCCACCGGCGATGGCTTCGGGGTAGAGGTGTATTGCGGCCGGTATTTTACCCGATGCGCCGGACATGCGGCCGTCTGTTACCAAAGCGACTTTAAAGCCTCGCTCCTGCAAAATGCCAAGATAGGGGGTGAGCTTGTGTAGCTCTGGCATACCGTTGGCTCTAGGGCCTTGGAAGCGCACTACGGCAATAAAGTCCCGCTCTAGCTCACCCGCGTCGAAGGCGTTTTTTAAGGCTTCTTGGGTATCGAATATAATCGCGGGTGCTTTCACATAGCGGTGTTCGGGCTTTACCGCAGACACTTTAATAATGCTGCGCCCGAGTTTCCCCGTTAGTAATTTCATGCCGCCGTGCGGGTCAAAAGGCTCAGTCGCCGGGCGCAGAACACTTTGGTCGGCGCTGATTGCAGGGCTATCTTGCCAGTGCAATGTGCCACCCGCTAGGCTGGGTGCTTTGCTGTAATGATGGAGGCCTTTGCCCCACACGGTATTCACGTCGGCGTGGAGTAAACCAGCCGCGAGCAATTCGGCAATGATAAAGCCAGTGCCGCCCGCCGCGTGGAAGTGATTCACATCGGCTTTGCCATTGGGATAAATTCGGCATAGCAGCGGCGTGGCTTCAGACAGTTCAGAAAAATCCTGCCAGTCGATAATAATTCCCGCTGCACGCGCAATCGCGATCCAGTGAATACTGTGATTGGTAGAGCCGCCTGTGGCCAGCAAGGTCATAATGGCATTCACCAAGCTGCGTTCATCCACTACATCGCATAGAGGGGTGTAATTTGGGCTTAGAGCCGTAATTTTACAAACCTGTTGTGCCGCGGCGCGGGTGAGTTGTTCGCGCAGGGCGCCGTTGGGGGGAACAAATGCCGTGCCGGGAATATGCAAGCCCATGGCTTCCATTAGCATTTGATTGCTATTGGCGGTGCCGTAAAAAGTACAGGTTCCTTCGCCATGATAGGCGCTCGCTTCGGCGTCTAATAATTCATCACGGCCCACTTTTCCCTCTGCGTAAAGTTGCCGAATGCGGGCTTTTTCGTCGTTGCTTAAACCGGTAGACATCGGGCCGGCTGGAATCATAATCAGCGGCAGATGACCAAAACTCAGGGCGCCAATTAATAGCCCGGGAACAATTTTATCGCACACGCCTAGGCATAGAACGCCGTCGAACATATTGTGAGTCAGCGCGATGGCGGTACTCATCGCGATGGTGTCGCGGCTAAATAAACTTAATTCCATGCCCTCTGCACCTTGGGTCACACCGTCGCACATTGCCGGTGTGCCGCCGGCAAATTGCGCGGTGCAGCCTAGTTCGGCAACGGCTTCGCGAATAAGGTCGGGGAAGTGTTCTAGCGGCTTGTGAGCCGACAGCATGTCGTTATAGGCACTAACAATAGCAATGTTTGCTGCCTCTTCTAGGCGAATGCGGTCTTTGTCGCTAGGGCTACAGGCGGCAAAACCGTGGGCTAAATTACTGCAGGAGAGCTGCCCTCGTTGGGCACCTTTGCGGCGCATACTTTGGCATTTTTCTAAATACGCGGCGCGGCTTGCACTACTGCGAATGCGGATGCGCTCGGTAACATTGGCAATAACGGGGTGTAGCGGTGTAGTGGAGTGTGTAGTCATTACGGAGCCCAGTAAATATCGACTGGCACTTGCTGCTGGCGCAAGACCATAGAAATAGGGTAGTCAGCATCTTGGCTGAGAGCGCGTTCCAGCACATCACGCTTGGCTTTGCCGGTAATGTGCACCACAATTTTTTCGCTATTAAATACCGCGTTTGGCGATAAGGTTATTCGAGGGTAGGGCGCGGCGCCCGGGTGCACGGCAAAGCAGTGTTGGGAGTGAGCGGCGCATAGCTTGGTATATTCTGGCGCGTCAGTAAACCAAGATGCAGTGTGGCCGTCATCGCCCATGCCAAGATGAACAATGTTCAGTGGCCACTCTAGGGCGTCGAGAAGTTCTTCGGTCTCGTATTGGCCATCGTCTGCGGTGTTAGCTTGGTTTTTCAAGGGTAGGTAGCGGCTGTTTCCGGCGGCGCCTTTTAATAAACTGTTCCGTAACATGGCTTCATTGCTATTGGCGTGCTCAGCGGGTAGCCAGCGTTCGTCTACCAGCAGTGTTTGTACTGCGGGCCAGTCGAGCGCCGCCTGACCAAGCAGGCTTAGCATATTGCTGGGCGTAGATCCGCCAGAGACCGCGAGGCTGGCTTTGCCATGATTTTGCAGCGCGACATTGAGCGTAGTTGCAATGTCGTGGCTGAGCAGCTGATCTAATTCATCGCGATTCGGCAAGAGGATTAGTGTCGGTTTATTATTCATGCCAGCTCCTGCCGTGTTTCTCTGGTAAGGCTAGTGAGGCATTCGGCCCCATCGTGCCCGCTGCGTAGGATTTGGTTTTGGTTCCTGCGTGTTGCCAAGCATCTATGATGCTGTCTACCCACGCCCAGCAGGCCTCAACTTCATCGCGGCGCATAAACAGAGTTTGATCGCCTTCTAATACGTCTAGTAGAAGACGTTCGTAGGCTTCATGGGCCTGTAGCTCGTCGTGTAAATCCGCATCAAGATTGAGTTCAACCTGTTCGAGTTTTAGCTGCCGACCTAGGCCAGGCTTTTTATTGACCTTGTACAGCGTGATGTTTTCTTCTGGCTGCAGGCGAATCACTAATTTATTGGGTAAGTCATTGGGGTCGCCTTCAAACAAACTAAAAGGATGCTTCTTTAATTCGACGATGATTTCGGAATAGCGCCGCGCCATACGTTTGCCGGTGCGTAAATAGAAGGGCGTGCCTTCCCAGCGCCAGTTGTGTACATCCGCTTGTAGGGCAACAAAGGTTTCGGTGTTGTTGCTGTCTTCAAATCCGGTTTCATCTAAAAATGCAGCAACGGGTGCGGCATTCACCGCACCGGCAGTATATTGCCCGCGCACTGTTTTTGATTTTACGTTGTCGGCAGTGATGGGGCGCAGCGCTTGCAGCACTTTTACTTTTTCATCGCGAATGGTGTCTGCGCGCAAATTAGCGGGAGGTTCCATGGCGACCAAGCACAGCAACTGCAGAATATGGTTTTGCACCATGTCTCGCAGCGCGCCGGTTTTGGCATAAAAGTCTCCGCGACCTTCAACACCGATGTCTTCCGCTACGGTAATTTGAATATTGTCGATATATTGGCTATTCCACAGAGGGCCAAAAAGCGCATTGCCAAATCGTAAAACCAGTAAGTTTTGAACGGTTTCTTTGCCCAGGTAATGGTCAATACGAAAAATATTCCGCTCTGGAAATACTTGTAAGACTTCATGATTGATCTCGGTGCAGCTCGCTAAATCATTGCCCAAAGGCTTTTCTAATACCACCCTAGAATGGGTGTTAACCACACCAATACTGTTCAAATTTCGGCAAATACTCGTGTATAGCGTCGACGACGTGGCCAGATAAAACACCGCGTTGCTATTGGGGTGTTGGTGAATTGCGTCAGCTAGATTGTGATAATCCTTAAGGCTATTCACGTCTAAGCTAATGAAGTGTAGTTTTGCAGAGAAGGCTTGCCAGTGTTGCTCATCCCAAAAGTGTTTGGGCAGAAATTCGCGCATTTTGTCTTTTACCAGCGCGCGATACTCTTCATCGCTGCTGTCGCCACGACCCAGCGCAATTATCGCGCAGACATCATTCATAAGCCCTTCGCGCTGGAGCTTATATAGTGCGGGCTGTAGCTTGCGCAACGCGAGGTCGCCTGTGCCACCAAAGATAACAAGTTGTGAAGATGGAGTGCTGGTCATCGCCAATTCTCTTCAAATTGAATGAGGTTGGTGACAAATTTTCGAGCTGATACTGCGGGGCTGTGGCAGTATTTGCAGGGAAAATTTGCCTTAGCTGTCTTTGAGCATAGTGGTTTTAGAAAAAATTTAATACCACTGTTACACATTTTTAAGCAGCAATGGGTGCTAAGGCCATGCTATAAAAATGCTGAGCAGGCTCACAAGGTAAGAGTGATAATGGGTATACGAAAGGCAGTGGGTGAAGACAGCGCGCAGATTGCTCCGCTAATATTGTCATCGGGGCCGGTGGCGTTTGAGCATATCTTTAGTCGTGAGCATGGGCCCTATATTGGCGATTTTCTACAGCGTGAATTTGCGGATAGCCGGACGATGTTTAGTCACCGCCATCATCACGTATTTGAGATTGAGGGTGAAATTAAGGGCGATATGTCGGATGGCCAGCTCGTTGGCAGCATAGGCAGTTTTGATACACGCAGTCACAACAGTACATTTCGGGGGGATGCCCGCGCCATTTTCACCCACTATGGTTGGCGTGGCATTGTAAAAGGATTGCTGTTTGAATTACGGCTGGTGAAGGCGCCCCGCAAAGACTGCCTATATCTCTGCCATATCGCCGTGCGGCCAGATTGTCGTGGTCAGGGGATTGCGGCAAAAATGATAAATTTCATGATGGTAAAAGCGCGTGAGGGTGGTTATCGATGCCTCAGCCTAGATGTCGCCGAGCAAAATACTAATGCACTGCGCTTGTATCAACAGATGGGCTTTAAGGTCTTAGTAAGAAGCAAAAGCTATAACGCGGTGCTAGATAACCACCTTTATATGGAGCTGGATTTGTAGCGGCGCTCAGAATAATTCAATCACGCTTTCCCCAAGGCTTGCTTAGCTCCTGCATAGAACGTGGCGCCGTTGGCGCTATACAATGGTACTTCGGTGTGTGGTGCGCCGAGGATTTCTAAGGCGCGTTGCTTGTAGCGGGCCTGGGTGTTGATGTCAGAGCCTACTTGGTTATTTAATATTTGGCAGCGTGACAAGATAGCAAGGGTGTCTTGCCATTCTGGATCGTCACCATGCTGGTTTGCACTGGTGGATTCGTCTAACAATTGACTGCGGCGCAGGGCAAGTTGGTCTAAGCCTTGTACCAAATCCATTTTTTGAATGGCGAGTGTTTCTATCAATTCAGCAGACTCTGCTTTACGTAAATGGCTAGCTTCTTTTAATAATACTGACTCAAGTTCACGGGCATTAATGTGAATATGTTTAAGTACATCGCTAAGCTCAGTCATCATTAGGCGCCTGTTATAGTTTCCATATTTACCATCGCTTCCACTACTTTTTTGGCATCGATATTAAATTCACCGTTGCGAATAGCCGTTTTAATGGCGTCAACTTTCTGGCGGTCTATGCCGTCGCTGCTATTTACTTGCATGCGCGTGCGCTCCATCAACGGCGTTTCAGCGGCTGCCGACGGATTATTGTTAATTGGTGTTGCGGTGCTGGCGCCAACGCCTTCTGATTTACTACCGCCAGTGCGTCCGCCCTCTAACTTTCGCAGCTGACCCAGTGAAGAGCCATCTAATCGGTCGACCATGTCGGAATCCTCTCTTTTAGTGTGCCTACGCTGATAGTATCGGCAGCCACGAATAAAACTTTAATTAAGCAATACAATATTTTCTGATGCCACCACACCCTCTAGCTGCTTTCCAGAGTTGAGGTTTTTCACCATTATGCGTGAACCCAGCGCACCATTCTGCATGGCAATACCCATCATACTTACATTTACTGGCCCCGCATTACTGTTTAGCTGCACGCGCTGACCCTTACTAATAATACTACTGGCGGCGACCATATTAGGTGTTAGCACCGCGCCCTGGGCAATACTTCGTTGGCTGCGGTAGCCGCCGCGGTCACCTAAAGACTGTAAATAGCCGTATCCCAGCGCAGAAATATCCCGTTGCGTCCAAGTAATGTCGCGCTCACTAATTTCGGTATTGGGGGCGATTGGGTGGCGAGCGACCATCACCTTTGCGAACGCTTCTACCGTAACAGGTAAGTATATCTTCCACGGTTTGCTGCCATTGCAGCGCACGCCAACAGTGGTGCGACGTTTAATTTTGGCGCCCGCCGATAAAAAGGCCTCTAGTTTTACTGGGCATTGGGCGAGCTTGGTGCGTGGGTCTAAAGCTTGGACGGTGATCTTGGTTTTCATCTGCTGCCACGGGTGGCGGGCAGCAATATACGCGCGCGCAGTGTCAGCAATACGAACATGGCTTTCGGTCGCGCCTGCAATAAGCGGTGAACTCATCGCGGCGAGTAGCGCGCCGGCTAGTAAAAGTGCATAGCGATATTGTCGTTTTTTCATAAGCATCATAGACGTCAAAGTTTTGTCGTTTGTTGGAAGGGTGCAATGGCTATGCCAGTGTTATGAATTATAAATACTAAAAAGATAGGGGTTTATACGGAGGATGCAGGCTGCCGGAATTTTGCCGAAGTTGGAAAAATAACGCCGTATTTTTGGCATAGCTTGATTGTTGACTATTTAAGGCATTGAAATTAATAGATTTATTTTTTTGGCACGAGGCTTGCCTTGTTCGTTAGTAGATGGCGATAGAAGCCGATATGCGCCAAGGCTGATGAATACATCGGCAACGGCCATAAAAACTTGAGAATAAATAGGTTAAAAAATGTCGATTAATTTTGATAAAGCATTAGGGATACACGAACAGGCGCTACAAGTGCGTCACAAGCGCAATGAAGTGCTTGCGACCAATATAGCGAACGCCGATACCCCTGGCTACAAAGCTCAAGACATAGACTTTAAAGCGGTCTTGTCGCAGTCCGCTGCGGGCATTTCACAAGGTCAATTGACGATGCGCACTACCAATAGTGGCCACATGCAGGTAACCGCAGGTGTCAGTGCTGAAACGCTGCCGATGGATCTTAAATACCGCGTTCCTACTCAGCCGTCGGAAGATGGCAATACCGTAGACACGCATTTGGAGCAGGCTGAATTCGCCGACAATGCCATGCGCTATCAAGCCACCTTGTCATTTTTGGGTAGTCGTTTTAGTGGTATGAAATCCATCTTGCAAGGAGGTCGCTAAGTTATGGCTAATCCATTAAGTGTCGCTGCGTCAGCCATGAACGCGCAAATGCTTAGGTTGAATACCGTCGCCAGTAATATGGCCAATGCCGACACAGTGAGTGGCACCGAAGAAGGCGCGTATCGCTCTCGCCAACCGGTATTTGCCACCATTATGGATCAGCAGCAGCGTGAGGTGGTTGGTGTTGCGGTAAGCGGTATCGTTGAAAGCGATGCACCGGTAACCAAACGCTATGAGCCGGGTCATCCACAGGCCGATGCCGACGGTTATATCTACAGCTCTAACGTTAACACCATGGAGGAAATGGCAAACATGATGTCGGCGTCGCGGGCTTATCAAAATAATGCCGAAGTTTTTTCCACCACTAAAACCCTCATGCTGCGCGCCTTGCAGCTCGGTCAGCAGTAGGAGTTTACATTATGGAATTGCGCACATTAGAAGACCTGCAATTGCAGACTGCGGCGAGTAAAACCAAGAAGGATGCCTCGTCGCTAGATCAAAACGATTTTATGAAGCTGATGCTTCAGCAGTTAAAAAGTCAGGACCCGTTTAAGCCCACCGACAATACGGAATTTATCAGTCAAATGGCGCAGCTAACATCGGTGAGTGGTATTAGCGAAATGAACGAAAATTTGGCGGGCTTAACTCAGTCTTTATATTCCGCACAGTTGCTCGATGCCTCGTCATTAATTGGTAAAGACGTGTTGCTTGAGACTGATGTGGCCGCGTTGCCATCGAGTGGCAATGTCCAAGGTCAGGTGAATTTAGCGACCAGTACTACGGCCTTAGATATTGAAATTTTGGCGCCCACTGGCGAAGTCATCGGCAAAGTGCCACTAGGCCCACAGCGTGCTGGCACAGTGGCTTTTGAGTGGAATGGGGTAGGTTTAGATGGCGAGCGCATGCCGCCAGGTACTTACCAAATTCGCGCCAATTATTTAAACGGCAATACCGTAGAAGCGGTGGCTACTGAAATGCGCAGTGAAGTACTTAGCGTTAGTGTGCCCGCCAGTGGCGGTACACCACAGGTTCAGGTGCAGGGTTTAGGCACCGTGAGTATGTCAAAAATTATTGAAATTAGCTGAGTGGCAATTTTGCCGTTTAGCAAAGCGTAGATGTTTTTTTAGATTAGGAGTAAGCCCATGAGCTTTCGTATTGCACTGAGTGGATTAAACGCCGCATCGGCACACCTTGACGTTACTGCGAACAATATTGCCAACGTGAATACCACGGGCTTTAAAGGTTCACGGGCGTCATTTTCTGATGTTTATGCCACCTCAAATAATGATGTTACTAAAACCACGCCGGGAGCCGGTGTGCGTTTAAATACCATTAGCCAAGAGTTCTCCCAGGGGAATATCGATTTCACTGACAATAATTTAGATTTGGCTATTTCCGGTGAGGGCTTCTTTACCATGAAGGGCTCAAACGGAGTTAGCTACACCCGCGCCGGCTCGTTTAGTGTAGATCGCGAAGGTTATGTGGTGAACAATAATCTGGCGCGTTTGCAGGTGTTTCCGCCCACAGGTAATGGCAGCTTTTCTACTGGTTCGCTAAGCGATTTACAGTTGGAGGTGTCTGAAAATGCCCCTAAAAGTACAGAGCGAGGCCAGATAGGTGTAAACCTGCCAGCAAACGCGCCGGCCCCGACGGTTACGCCGTTCGACCCGTCACTGCCAACCAGTTATAACCACGCGACCTCGATGACGGTATACGACTCTTTGGGCACCCAACATACCGCCACCATGTATTTTGTGAAGGACGCCGCAGCGAATAGTTGGAATCAGCAATTGTATGTTGATAACAACGCCGTCGGCGGCCTCAACCCCATTAGCTTTAGCAATGCGGGTGAGTTGCAAACTCCCGCGTCAGGTTTAATCACATACCCATCTTATGATCCAGGTACGGGAGCGTCTAACCTAGATTTGAGTTTTGACTTTACCGCCACGACTCAATACGGCAAAGAGTTCGGTGTTAACAACTTGCAGCAAGACGGTTTTACCACCGGACGTTTGACGGGTATTGAAGTTGATAACGCGGGCATTGTGTCGGCGCGGTTTACCAATGGCCAGTCTAAGGAACTAGGTAAAGTCGCGATGGCGAGTTTCTCTAATCCCAACGGTTTGCAGCAGCAAGGCGATACCTCGTGGGCAGAAACATTTGCATCAGGAAGCCCGCGTGTGGGCGAAGCCGGCTCATCTAACTTTGGTTTGCTGCAATCAGGGGCCTTGGAGAGTTCCAATGTCGATCTGACCGCGCAATTGGTAGAAATGATCACCGCGCAGCGCAACTTCCAAGCAAATACGCAGATGATCTCGACGGCTGATGCGGTAACCCAAGCCATTATTAATATCCGCTAGTCGTAATAACAACGGCGACTGAAGGAGAGGGTTTATGGATAAGTTACTTTACATAGGCATGATGGGTGCTAAAAACACTCAACAAGCGCAGGCAACTAACGCCAATAACTTGGCGAATGTGAGCACGGCGGGCTTTCGTGGTGACTTTCAAAATTTACTCTCCCGTCAGGTTGCCGGTCCTGGTATGGAAACGCGTTTTAATCCTGTTCTTGAAGGGCAGGCAAGCGATTTTTCTAGCGGTGTAGTGACAACCACAGGGCGCGATTTAGATGTTGCGATTCGCGGTGAGCAGGGCTGGTTTGCGGTGCAAGCCGCCGATGGTAGCGAAGCGTATTCACGCCGTGGCGATTTTAGAATTAGCGCCGACGGTATGTTGTTAAACGGCGCTGGTCAACCGGTGATGGGCGATGGCGGCCCAGTGGCGATTCCAGAACATGATAGCTTGATGATTGGCGAAGACGGCACGGTATCGATTGTGCCGCTGGGCCAAGGGCCAGAATCAGTAGCAACAGTAGATCGCATTCGCTTAGTCGACGCGGCACCGGCAGATTTAGAAAAAGGTGAAGATGGTTTGATGCGTATGCGCAACGGCGGCGTTGCTCCAAGCTCATCAGAAATTAGAATCAGCGCCGGTAGCTTGGAGTCGTCTAACGTGAATACGGTAGACGCCATGGTCACCATGATCGCCCTAGCCAGACAGTTTGAAATGCAAGTCAAAGTCATGAGTGCAGCTGACTCAATGGCAGAAACAGGCAGCCGTTTGCTGCGAATGGAATAAGAGGAATTAATTATGAATTCATCACTTTGGGTTGCTAAAACCGGTCTTGATGCTCAGCAAACTCGCATGCAGGTGGTCAGTAACAACTTGGCAAACGCCAACACCACCGGCTTCAAGCGTGACCGCGCATCTTTTGAAGATCTCTTGTATCAAAACATGCGCCAGGTGGGTGGGCAGACCTCACAGCAAACTCGTTCGCCAAGCGGTATGCATGTGGGAACCGGTGTGAGGGTGGTTTCTACCGAGAAAATATTCCAACAAGGCACCATGACCCAAACCAGTAATTCACTGGATGTGGCGATTAATGGTCGAGGGTTTTTCCAAATCCAAATGCCAGATGGCAGTGCTGCTTACACTCGCGACGGTTCTTTTCAGCTGGATGACCAAGGTCAAATTGTGACTAATACCGGTAACGTGGTTGACCCGGGTATTACGGTGCCACAGGGCACGCTGAGTGTGACGGTCGGATCAGATGGTGTCGTTAGCGCGGTGCTTGCTGGCAGTGCTTCGCCGGTGCAACTGGGCAGTTTTCAATTAGCCGATTTTGTGAATTCATCGGGCTTACAAGCACGTGGTGAAAACTTATATATGGAGTCTGCGTCAAGCGGTGCGCCGCAAACCGGAACCCCAGGTTTGAGCGGACTAGGCACTATTCAGCAAGGTGCGCTGGAAGGCTCTAACGTCAACGTCGTGGAAGAACTGGTCAATATGATTGAAACCCAGCGCGCTTATGAAATGAACTCCAAGGCCATCGCCACCAGTGACCAAATGATGCAATACGTGAATAACAATTTATAACAACCTAGTTAATGCAAGGTTGTTGAAAGTATGAATAAGCACAGCAGATTTATCGGGGCCAATATTATGAATCAAGTCACAGCAAGCCATTTATCTGCCACGCGGGCGTTGATCGCCGTAATGCTGCTGGCACTGTTGTCTGCGTGTTCTTCTGCACCGGCCCGCGATCAGTCGGCTGATTATGAATCTGCGGCGCCGTCGGTGGTAGAAGACGATGTCAGTAATATGGGCTCGGTATATCGCTCCGGTTATGGTATGAGCTTGTTTCTTGACCGCCGCGCTCGACAAGTTGGCGACATTATTACAATCACCTTGGAAGAAAAAACCGACGCCTCTAAATCGTCTAAAACGGCGACCGGTAAAGAGAGCAATATTTCAGTACCTACGGTGACCTTGTTGGGCCGTGGCGTAACCCATAACGGTGTGCCCATTCTTTCCTCTGGCGTGTCATCTGACCAAGATTTTTCAGGGCAGGGCACCAGCAGCCAAAGTAATAGTTTAACCGGCAGTATTACGGTGACCGTTTCTGAAGTGCTGCGCAACGGCAGCTTGCGGGTGCGTGGTGAAAAATGGGTGACCATCAATCAAGGCGAAGAGTTCATTCGCATTAAAGGCATTGTGCGCCCAGAAGATATTGGCGCAGACAACGCAGTGCCATCGTATAAAGTTGCTGACGCGCGGATTACTTATAGCGGTAAAGGTGCATTAGCAGATGCAAATTCTATGGGCTGGCTGGGACGTGTATTCCAGTCTGTGCTGTCGCCCTTTTGAGGTACGCCATGATGTCTGTACGTAATAACTTCGTTCAAGTTCGCAATGCACTGTTTGCAATGACGCTGGTACTTAGCTGCTATATACCTGCGGCTAATGCCGAGCGTGTTAAAGACTTAGTGAATGTTGCCGGCGTGCGCGAGAACCAATTGGTAGGTTATGGCTTAGTGGTGGGTTTAAGTGGCACGGGCGATCAAACCAGCCAAGCACCATTCACCATTCAAAGTATTCGTAATATGTTGACCGGCTTTGGTGTGCGGGTGCCAGACAACGTAAATCCCCAATTGAAGAACGTGGCCGCTGTTACTGTACACGCGAGTTTGCCACCTTTTGCAAAACCCGGACAAACCATTGACGTCACTGTGTCATCTATTGGTAATGCCGCGAGCTTACGCGGTGGCAGTTTATTAATGGCACCGATGATGGGCGCCGACGGCCAAGTTTATGCAGTGGCACAGGGTAGCTTGTTAGTAGGTGGTTTGGGTGTGTCTGGCGCAGACGGTTCGCGGGTGACGGTGAATATTCCTAGTGCCGGCCGTATTCCTAATGGCGCGATTGTTGAGCGTGCCGCGCCCAGCGTGATGTCAGCTAACGGCGAAATTATGCTGAATCTGAAAAAATCAGATTTCACCACGGCCCGCCGCCTAGCGGAAGAAATAAACACAAAATTTGGTGCTGGTACAGCTAGCGCAATGGATTCTGCCACCGTAAAAGTGCAGGGGCCAAGCAATGCTGATCGCAGCGTAACCTTTATCTCCATGCTAGAAAGTTTAGAAATTACACCCGCCGAGGCGGGCGCGCGGGTAGTGGTTAACTCTCGCACTGGCACCATTGTGATCGGTGGCAACGTTCGGGTATTACCCGCAGCAGTAAGTCACGGCTCCTTAACCGTGTCGATTTCCGAGAGCGTAGAAGTCTCGCAGCCCGGTGCATTTTCTCGCGGTGGCGAAACCGTCGCGGCCCAAAAGTCAGATATTGCAGTACAAGAAACTGGCTCACGTATGTTCCTACTCGATGCTGGCGTAACGCTGGAAGACATCGTGAAGGCAATTAACAATGTGGGCGCGTCGCCAAGTGATTTGGTGGCCATTCTAGAAGCCTTGGATCAGGCCGGCGCACTGCGCGCTGAGCTGTTAGTTATTTAAAACGGTATACGGCAATGGACGTAAAGGCAGCAGGTAACTATCACGACTTCTCCGGTTTGGCGTCACTGCGCCGAGACGCAGAGGCGTCGCCAGAAGAAGCACTTAAACCCGTTGCTAAACAGTTTGAAGCTTTGTTTTTACAGATGATGCTAAAGAGTATGCGTGCTGCGGTTCCGGATGGTGGTTTATTTGAAGATAGCAGCGTGGGAATGTACGAAGAAATGCTCGACAGCCAGTTGTCCGTCACCTTGTCAGATCAAGGCGGTATTGGCATGGCAGAGGCGATTGTTAAGCAGCTTCAAGGCCCAACGGGGCAATCGGCAACGGCATTAACTGGCGAGGGTATGGCACTGCGTAACCGATTGCAGCAATTGGGTGGTATTGAACGCAGTCTTCAAGATTTTAGTTTGTCGGCCGATAAGTCCTTCAGTCAATAAGGGGTAGTTTATGGGTGATATGTTAGGTAATGCTTTGTCGGGTTTGGTGTCTTACCAGCGCGCCTTGGCTACTACCAGTCATAATATTGCCAACGCAGATACCGAAGGTTACAGCCGCCAGAAGGTCGACTTTGCGACAAGAATACCATCGCAGGCGGGTAATTTAAGTATTGGCTCCGGCGTTAACGTGTCGTCGATTAGCCGTGTATACGACAGTTTCACCGTTGATCAGTTACGGCATTCCCAAGCGGCCTTTTCGCAGGCAGACAGCTATTACCAGCTCACTAGTCAAGTCGACAATGCCTTGGCAGATACTGAACTTGGCCTTAGTGCGTCTTTGTCGCGCTTCTATAATAGCTTGCAAGACGTGGCGGATAACCCCTCGTCTATTTCTGCGCGGCAATTAATGTTGGCAGAAGCGCAGGGCTTGGGTGATCGCTTTGCTGATTTGTCATCGCAGATGGACACCTTGGGCCGCGAGGTGAATACCCGCATCTCGGCATCGGTCAGCGACATCAATGGTCTCAGTAGCCAAATTGCTGAAATTAATTTGATGATTAGCAAAACTCAAGGCAAGTTTAGCTCAGATGCCAATGACTTACTCGACCAGCGCGACCAAGCCTTACTGTCCTTGAATGAACTCATTGGAACTACCTCGGTAGAACAGAGCGATGGCACCGTTAGCGTGTTTATTGGCAACGGCGAAGCACTGGTGTTGGGTGAGCGCGCTATTGCCATGCGCGCAGTGAGCAATGTATTTGAACCGGGCCGAACCGAAATTGCCATGGATATTGGCGGCAGCACGGCAGTCATTAGCGACAGCTTACGCGGCGGTAGTTTGGGCGGAACGCTAAGTTTTAGAGACGGTGTACTTAACGACACCCGCAATGAGTTGGGCAGAATTACGGTAGCGATAGCAGATACCTTAAATGGTCTAAATCGTTCGGGTATGAATTTAAAAGGCGCTCAGGGTAGCGATATTTTTTCCGTGCCAGGGCCTGAAGTATATCGCAGTAAAAGTAATACCAGTGGCGCAGAGCTAAGCGCGCAAATAACGGATATGTCGGCACTGACCGGCAACAATACGGTTATACGCCTTGATGGCAGCGGCTGGCGCTTTTTTGATGAAACCAGTGGTGCTGAATTAACAAATGTGACTGGCAGTGGCAGCGTAGCAAATCCATTTATTGTTGATGGTGTGTCAGTAAGCTTAACGTCGCCCGCTGTGGTGGGTGATCAGTTTTTACTTCGCCCAACTCAGGGCGCCGCAGATGGCCTAAAAGTAGTAATGACCGACCCCGCAGGTATTGCGGCAGCGGCGGCAACGCGCAGTTCGGCAGACTTGAATAATATTGGTTCGGGTAAAGTGTCAGAAACCGATGTGGTCGACAGCAGTAATCCAAACTTATTAGATCCAGTCGATATCCAGTTTTTATCGGCCACCAGTTACCAAATAAATGGCGCGGGCAGTTTTAGTTTTACGTCGGGCTCAGACATTACCATTAACGGCAATAAAGTAGTTATTACGGGGTCACCGGAAGCCGGCGATCATTTCACTATTGGCGCAAATACCAATGCCTTGGGCGATAACCGCAATCTTCTAAAAATGGCCGCCGCAGAGAGCAGTAAAGTACTCAACGGTGGCAGTGCCAGTATTCAAGATACCGTGAATGGTTTAGTGGGCGACATTGCGGTGGCCACACGCAGTTCACAGATTAATCAGCAATCACAAGAAAACTTACTGAATCAAACTCGCAATAACCACCAATCCATCTCCGGCGTTAACTTAGATGAAGAAGCGGCGAATTTACTAAAGTTTCAGCAAGCTTATCAGGCGGCAGCACAGGCAGCTGGCGTGGCT
This sequence comes from Zhongshania sp., assembly GCA_018066965.1. Lineage (GTDB taxonomy): Bacteria > Pseudomonadota > Gammaproteobacteria > Pseudomonadales > Spongiibacteraceae > Spongiibacter. Next base: position 22,047 of record JAGPVP010000076.1, read on the forward strand.
AACGATTTGTTTCAATCATTGATGGCGGTGTTTCGCTAAGGCTTAGGATCTAAAAATAGCATTCAGCCATTACAGCACTGTGTTTGAGTGAACCGCAATTGCAGTTATAGAGAGCATCGCAATGAGAATTTCAAGCAGCCAAATGTACACCAACAGCGTGACCAGCATGCTCAACCAACAATCAAAGTTGGCGGCAACGCAACAACAACTGTCGACTGGGCAACGTATTCTCAGCCCATCAGACGACCCCGTTGGCACCGTGCGCAGCCTAGAGTTGAATCGTGCCCAAGATCAAACCGAACAGTATTTACGCAATGCGGATTTACTCGATAGCCGTCTTCGCCTTGAAGAAAGCGTGGTAGACAGCAGCATTGATGTGGTTCAGCGTATTCGCGAACTCAGTATACAAGCCAATAATGATTCGCAAAGTAATGAGTCACGGCTCTCCATCGCGTCAGAGTTACGCCAGCAACTAGACAATTTACTCAGTTACGCCAACACCAAAGACAGCAGCGGTCATTTTATTTTTGCTGGCTATCAAGAGGAGAGCACACCGTTTTCAAAAACCGCGAGTGGTTATAGCTATAACGGCGATGATGGACAACGCGAATTACAAATTGGGCCTTCACGACGCATGGCAGATGGCGATCCTGGGTCTGAGGTGTTTATGGGTATTCTCAACGGCAACGGCCAATTTATTGCCGGTGCCGCGAGCGCCAATGCGGGCACAGGAATTATTAACGCCGGCAGCGTGGTCGATGTTCAAGCCTTTAATCGCGCGGCCGTGACTATCCGCTTTAACAGCGATAGCCAATACGATATCGTCGACGATGGTGGTGCGGTCATTGATAGTGGCGACTACCTAAGCGGCGGAGATATTCGCGTTGGCGGTATGGCCGTTAGTATAGAGGGCGTGCCAGCCAGCGGAGATGAATTCACCCTTGCGCCATCAAAGCGCCAAGACCTATTTTCAATGGTCGACGCACTGGCCCAGTCTTTAGAAACCCCGCGCAATACACCCACTTCACGAGCGGCGCAGCACAATGACATTAACACCGCCATCAGTGGCTTTGATCAAGCCCTAGACCACCTAATTCAAACGCAATCCAATATCGGTGCAAGAATGGAATCCTTGCAGCGCCAGACAGATATTAACGAAGGCGCAAGTCTGCAAATATCAGAAAATCTTAGCCTGATAAATGACTTGGACTACGCAGAAGCAATATCAAGGTTCAGCCAGCAACAAGCAGCACTGCAAGCAGCGCAACAAGCCTTCGCTAAAACTCAGGGATTGTCGTTGTTTAACTACATATAAACTGTTTAACTACATATAAACTGAGAGCGATGATGAATCGCTCGATCTTATCCTGTGTCTTTACATGCTTCCCCGCGGTTAGAAATTACATACCTTACTACCGAGTTAAATCAGATGTACCCGAGTTTTTTCGGGTGCCGTCGGCATCGAGAGCTATAGATCTTACCGATTGTTAAATCGTCATTTACCAATAAAAATACGGTCTTAGGTATATAGCTGGCACCACATACGCCATCTTTCTAATCATCCCAATCCATTGTTTTTGCGCCATTACCGCAGTGAACAGTAGCGCCATTCCTATTAACACGTTAGCGAGTTAGAAATACATTGGACAGGCACTCATTAGAAGGTGAATAAATTATTTTCGCCAAGTGTCGAGATTGATCTTCGTTTCTATGCTGAATATTGTCTTGGGGGAAAATATTTTGCAAATAGCTGGCGAGCGGTGGTTTTTACGAATAGCTCTCATTGAGCTACATCGCCCACTGGGTATTCAGTCAGTGTAGAACGATTAAGCGATGCTTTTTTCTGCTTTTCGGTTTCGTTTTTTAGCAAAGCGCTGGCGGTAAATCTGTTCAAAGGCGGTGGTATTGTTTAGCCAAGTTTTTTGATCAATGCCTAATCGCTCAAGAATAGGAGGAGCGTGCAGCGCAATCGCGCCGCGCTTATTACTGCGGACTAGCCTGCCGGTGTGATCAACCAATTCCAGGTAATCTTTGATGCTGAATAAAATACCGTGTTGTTCTTTGTCAGTGACATTGCCCTCAAAGGGCAATAGGGGTTTAGGGGCAACAGTAAAGTGATTGAGCTGATGGGATTGAATTAGATTGGTGATTGCCTCGGCTAAGTTTAATGACGGGCTAATACGTTCTTTAATACTGGTGTGATCAGACTCTTCTGGCGACGCTGCCATTTCAGCGCGGACGGGATTGAGATCTACATAAGCCATGCAAGTGAGTAGTGCTTCTTCGGTAAGTAGCGCTTGAGATCGGTAGCGGGCTTCCCAGAAATGACCAGTGCAACCATCTTCCTGATTTGCCATGCGGGCAATCGGTTCGTTAAGGCATTTCATAAACCAACCCAAATCGGCCAGCCGCTGGCGATAGATAGCAATAATCTCATTTAGCGCTGTCAGTTCCGCAGCAGAGAGCGTCATACCCTTAAAGTATTGCTGAACCAATAAGGGCCCTTTGAATAGGCTCGTCCAACGCGCTATTACTTCCTTGTCAGACCAATCATTGACCGCCTCGGGCGAGAGCTTAACAACCAAGTGCAGATGATTGGACATCACCGCGTAGGCGGCGATATCAATGGCAAACAGACTGCTGAGTAAATAAATTCGCTGTTCAATAAAGAGTCGGCGGTGTGAATAGTCTTTGCCACTGCCATGATCAACACCGCAGAGAAATGAGCGTCGGACGCAGCGAGAAGTCACGTGGTAGAAGGGTGTGTCGTCGACACAGACTAAGGCTTTTCTGGGTAAAGTCATCGTAATTCCTTTTACGAATGGGTGAATTGAAAGTAAAGCAGTGTTATCGTTTTGTCAATTTTGGAGTGCCTGTCCTTATGTTCTTCTTGGCGGGTTACTTTTCGCTTTAATGGCAAGGATGCTGAAATAGTTAATTATGAGGATTATCACTAATGAGTATGCACCATCCGGCTCATCCGGGTGAAATTCTTAAAGAGTTAGTCATTGAGCCAACTGGCGTAACAATTACTGATGTCTCTGAGCACCTGAATATAAGCCGAAAAACACTGTCCAAAGTTTTAAATGGTAGGGGTTCTATCACTCCTGAAATGGCTTTGCGTCTTGAGCTGGCTTTTAAAAAACCATCTGCAGACCATTGGCTTAGGCTGCAAAATGCCTATGATCTTTGGGAGGCTCGCCAGCATCAATCTATGTTGCAAGTTCGCCCTTATGAATTTGCGTCACAAGTTTAACAATACTAAGTGCAATCGCCAGTGTAAAAGCGCGCTAACTGAACCGTGCTGTTGTGGCCGTAATTGATGGTTGGGTATCGCTCACTGGCTAATATGGAAGTACATCACTTTGAGTCCATATTAAAACTCCCCAGCCATACCCCTTTAGTATTCCCTTCTTACGTCGATATACCTAAAGCCCGCTATTTACAGTGCCAAAACGGGTTTATTCCTCGATTTTTACCGTGCAATACTGACTCAAATGCGTACATCTACTTACTAAATAAACTTAAAGATCTCCCTTAAATCTCCGTTATATGGGGTGAAAGCAAAATACAGCCAATCAGGCTGGTGCTTAATCAAAGACACTTGTCTTTATACCGCATAGAGTGGAAAGGAGATTT
>JAGPVP010000090.1 GCA_018066965.1 Zhongshania sp.
CCAACTTTTGCAGAATTCTCTGCGACCTGGTTTTCTGAAGCGGAAGTCAGCTGGCGCGACAGCCACAAAGACAATGTCGCCTTAACTTTGCGCAAGTACCTTTGTCCAGCGTTTGGTGACATGCCACTAGATCAAATCACCAAGGCGCAACTGCTCGCCTTTCGCGCCAACCTCACCAAAACTCCGCGTAAAAATGGTAGCACGGGGTTATCTCCCGCCCGAATTAATAAAATTATGATGACCTTACGGCAGGTGTTAAGTGAAGGCGCCGAGCGCTACGAATACCCGTCACCTTTCCGCGGCATTAAGGCCCTTAAAATACAAAAATCCCATATCGAGCCGTTTTCGTTCGACGACGCGCATCGCATCGCATCATCACCACAGTTCGGGCAGATTTTAAGAACTACTACACCGCACGTTTCTTTACCGGCATGCGTACCGGCGAGATTGACGGGCTAATGTGGAAGTACGTTGACTTTGAACGCAGGGAGATTCTCATTCGAGAAACCTGGGTCATGGGAAAAATGGAGTACACCAAAAACGACGGCTCCCAGCGCGAAATCCAAATGTCACAACCAGTTTATGATGCCCTTCTCGCGCAACGTAACGCCACCGGCAAATACGCCTATGTCTTTTGCAATCGACTCGGCACACCACTTTCACACAACAACATCACTCGAAGGGTCTGGTACCCATTGCTGCGATACCTCGGATTAAACAAACGGCGTCCTTATCAAACCCGTCACACTGCCGCGACCTTATGGCTTGCGGCTGGGGAGTCACCAGAATGGATTGCTCAACAGATGGGCCATACCACCACCGAGATGTTATTCAAAGTTTACTCTCGCTACGTGCCCAATTTGACCCGTGCAGACGGCTCAGCCTTCGAACGTTTACTGACTCAGCAATTTCCCAATAACGCGCTTAATGTTGAGGCAAACAACCCACTGGCCAATATCAGTCCCAGCCAAGGAGCAGAGAATGACTAAATCGAATATCGACAAAAATATAGACCGCATCGCAACTGTCCTTCTTGCACAAAGCGGCTGCCAATCAAATGACCTCGTCGCACTAATCGGAAATGGCAACGAAGCTAGCAACCACCAAGCGCTAGTTTCATGGCTCGCCGCACGATTTGAAAATATTGATACCGTTGAGCTAACCACTCAAGAGGCAGCGACCAAGCTAACGGACTACTTACAGGAGCAATACTCACTCAGTGCAAAGAGATGCACTGCCGGGATGCCTGATGCTCGCTCAGTCTTACCGGCGCACTACCTTACAGTGAATGAATGTCGCGGCCTTAGCCGCGCTATATACCACCAACTATCCAGAACGATAAACAAAAGCATTCTAGATGCAGCTATTTGCCTAGGCGAATCAGCCGAGGCAGATCCGGTTGATTGCATATACGAGTGGGTTCAGCAGAAGCACCTAACCTACATTTTTTACCCTGCCGAACTCGCGCTACCCCTCGCTCATGCATTTGCCAATGAACTGGAAATACGTTGTTCACTTGAAGAGCTGTAACGTAAGCATAAATTCGCCTGCAAGGCTCTACTTAACAGTTCGTTAGTGCAACCACGCCCTGACAGGAGGTGCTCTGAGGGGGCGCCCGCCTCCCCACGGCACCGATCAGCACCATTGCAGCCCTACTTGTAAGCTAACAAAATTCACTACAACTGGTAATGAAACTAAAATCGATACCCGACGGATAACCGCACGGTACGCGGCTCGATAACATGATAGTGAATGTCGTCGGTATCTACGCCACTGGGCTCGCCAGCTAAGCGCGAAGCATAGAAATAGTCGATGTCGTGATCGTCGCTATCGGTCAGGTTGAGAACATCTGCTTTAATAACCCAGTTGGCTAAACGATAGCCAGCGCGTAGATTCCAAATTGTGCTGGCGTCTGAGGTGACTGATCCGTCTTCAATGAGTGGTCGCTCGCCGAAGTGGCGAACCCGCAAGCTACCAAACAAGCCGCTGGCGAAATTGGCGTTTAAACCAGCTTGAAATACATTTTTAATCGCGCCGGGAATTTCATTGCCTTCTGGGGCTGAATCGGTAAATTCAGCATCGGTATAGGCATATTCAAAATCCAAGCTCCACTGCTCGGTAATATGGTAATAGGCGGTGACTTCTAGACCGCTTCGTTTCGAGCCTCGGCTGGCTTCGGTATTGCCCGCGTCGCCCACAAATAGCAGCTCGCTGTCTAGTTCTAGCGTCCACAGTGACAGCGAGGTATTGATGCGTTCGCTGATAAACCCGCGTGCACCGAGCTCATATCCCAGCGATCTCACCAAGGGATCGACGGTATCAACCGAGCTGCCATCTGCGGGTGATACTCGGATTGTGGTGCCACGAGCATCGTTGGAATGAAAGCCTTGGCCCGCAGAAATATAGCCTTCCCACTCATCATTAAAAGTATAAATAAGGCTACCTTTTAACGATGGGATTTGGTCATCGGTGGTGCCGCTATTGGCGGCCAAGTCTACGCCATTGGTATTTGTGCCGGCCTTGTCGCTCACATCGAAATCGTAAACATCGTAACGTGCACCCACCACGCTGCGCAGTTGGTCGCTCCAAGTGATGCGGTTTTCCCAGTACATGCCAATGCTAGATTCTTTAACCTGGTCGCTGCGAATGACTCCCAAACGTTGGCGAGCCTGGGTGTGGTATAGGCCAACTTCATTGATGTCGTCTATACGTAGATCGGCGCCAAATTTGTTACTCATTGCTCGGCCGGCTAGCGCGCTTTCGGCCAGATAACTGAATTGCCCGCCATAGATATTGCGGTCATCAAGCTGTTCAAATTGATCGCCATTAGCCTCATCGTCCAGAAAATACGTGAAGTTAGACCACAGATTTAGATCGTAGTCGATAACATAGGCCGAGGCCTGCCAAGGCCCTTGTTCCCAATTAACGTTCAGGCTGTAGCGGCTGGATTTGCCACCAAGGCTGTCATCGATGGATCCGAGTTCGTCAATGATGCCTTGCTCTACGGCGCGTGCGGGAATTTGGTCGGCACTATTCCAGCTGTTGTCATAGGCCATTAATGCCACGCTTAATTGGCCGTCATCCAGGGCGATGCTATGTTTTAGTAGTAAATTAACTTTATTTAGATCTTCCTCAATATCCGACCACGGACCGTCGTAGCGGTTAGCTTCGAGTGCAAACGTTGTGGTTCCCCCTGAATGTACCACGCTGTCCATGGCCAGTAATCGGTAGTAGGCATTTTCGCCGACGGTGACTTCCACTAAACCTTTGTCTAGGCTATTCGACGTACTGATCTGCGCGCTGCCAGCACCGCTAAAGTCGCCAACATCGGCATAATAGGCGCCTTTTTTGTAAGCGAGCTGAGAGACCATTTCTGGAATCAGAAAATTAAGATCGGAATAACCTTGGCCGTGACCATGGGTGCGCATATTGACCGGCATGCCGTCTATGGAGGTAGCAAAGTCGGTGCCGTGATCGAGATTAAAACCGCGCAAAAAATATTGATTGGCCTTACCGGTACCGCTGTGTTGCGTCACCACCATTCCTGGCACTAGCTCCAGTACTTCGCCGGTGCGCAGCAGGGGGCGAAGTGCAATTTCTTGCTGCCCGACAACGCCTTCCGAGGCAGACACCGCCGCGCCTACCAAATTGATTCGTCGACCTTCAACCTCAACGGTTTCAATTTCGCGCTCGGCGGCGATAGCGTGCTCGCCCACTAATGCCAGTACAATCCACCCCAATCTTTTCATTTGATGCTCTCATCTCTATTATTAGCGGGCGAAAATCCGTATCGTCTTTAGCGCCGTAAGCTGTTGACCGCATTCTGCAGTACTCGCTAAAAACCGATAAGGGGTCGGTATTTATGAATACTTTAAAAAAAGGCATGGATCGCTTACTTCGCCACCGCCGCCAAAGGTCGCCGGCCCCAACTTTGGGCGGGCGCGAGTTGGAAGTAATGAAAATACTGTGGCGGGGAGACGTGCTTTCTGCCCAGCAGGTATTGCGAGCAGTTACAGATAACAGTCTGAGCTTGAGTACTATGCAAAGCACCTTGGAGCGATTGCATCGAAAGGGGCTGGTTGCCAGAGAAAAAACTGGCCGTTTTTATCTTTATGGTGCAGCGGTTAGCCGCAATACTATTATTACTCAGCTGCTAGGAGATATCGCCGAACAGCTTGGAGATGGCGACATGGCACCGATGATTTCTGGGTTCATGTCATTCATCGATCAAGAAACATCAGAACCGCTGTCCGCTGACCTGCGTGACGCCATCCAAGGATTACCGTCTGAACGCGATGAGTAGCACACTGACTAGCATTGGTAATTACCTCTTTGGTTGGGCCGTGATCACCTTGGCGCTGTCTTGGATTTTAGCGATAGCTTACCCGCTGTTTTTACGAGTGCTTGCTACTGGCAGCGCGCAACAGGCATCGCGATTTACCTTGCTTTACGCGCTGCTGCCACCCGCCGCTGCGGTGCTTGCACTGATAATATTATCGCTACCCGCGCTGGCTTTCCCATTTGTTGCATATCATTGTCACGATGCGATTTGTACACCGCACACACTCCATATGACTACGGATACTTTGGAAGGCATTATATCCGTCATTGCTGTAGTAGCTATATTGACCGGTCTATGCGTATTAATAGCCACGCAGTTAATTAGCAGCCGCAAGCGCCTGCAAGCCTTGCGCGACTTGTCTGAAGCTCACCCCGCCAATTATAGATTAGTGGATAGCCCAGACCACCTAGCTTGGTGTGCAGGCCTATTGCGTCCGCAAGTATATTTGTCGAGTGGTTTGTTGACCTCACTCTCGGCGGAGCAGCTGCGCATCATTGTGGCTCATGAACAAACACATGCCATACGCCGTGATAATTTGCGCAAGTGGTTATTGTATTGGGCGACGCTAGTTTGGCCAAAAAAAATCAGACAAGGCATTCGACAGAACTTTTCAAACTACAGCGAGCATATCTGTGATTTGGTAGCGGCCCAACCTGAGCGAGGCGATCGTAGCCTAAATACCGTTATTGAGACCTTAACTGCGGCTTATTCCAAGCATAGCGGCAGCATGTCAAACGGTGACGGCCACCCGCAGGAAAAGCGTATTATCGCCCTTGAACGTGAACTGTATTTACAAACATTGGCATTTGAATCACGAAGCGTGGTTTATGTGTTACTGGGATTGTTTACTGCAACAATCTGGTTAATCACGATAATTGGTGCCATTCATTTTGGTCATCCCTTATTGGAATGGCTTTCTCAGTAGAAAATGTCCTAACTTAAGTTTAATATATTCGCAATCCATTCTGCTTTTAGTATTTTAGTCGGCATATGCTCAGCCAACGGCTCAATCGGACGCGCAAAGTAATCGCGGAGGTCGCCTAGATTCTTTACTCCGCCTGCAGCTAGCTCAGCTTGAAAAAGTCATTCGGCGTATACCTGCAATCTCAACAACAGCAATGCGCCAGCGTTACTACTTTTTCGTAAGTATTGATTTAATACTGAGCGCAACATCAAAACATCACTCTTATATTGTACGCCACGTTACATCTTCCTAAATTCACCAGATCGCTAAACACTTCGCCTGCTAGTATCCAGATAACACTCACAACAGCCTACGCTCAAGCCATTGCTAGAGTTAACTCTTTAACTCCTTAATTATTTTAGCCCACATCTCATCAGGCGCGGCATACGGAGCATATATTGCCAATCTATCAGCATAGCTTCCGTATTGCTTTTTTAGCTTTCCAGCAATCTCATCGGGCTTGCCTCGAATACAGAAAGCATCTAAAAATTCGTTATTAATATAATCGCCTAGCTGCTCCCATTTACCCTCTTTTGAAAGCGCATTGAGCTTAGGTTGCAAATCACCCAAACCCACAGCATCCATTGGCGGAAGATACGCAGGCGTAGAGGCATAGAACCCTAATAAGCCTTTTACGCTCTGCTCAGCTGCGTGATATGCCGCATCCGTTTCACCCGTTATTACAATGGCGTTAACCTGAATAATAAAATCTTCTTCACGGCGACCAGATTTCTCAAGTCCCTTTCGAACTGCAGGCAACGCATGGTCTTGCACAAAAGGTACGCTATTGAATGGATGAATGATCAAACCATCCGCAACCTCACCGGCAACCTGAGTCATCATGGGGCCAAGTGCTCCAAGTAATATCGGCGGCACACCATAGGGATTGGGGCCAGGGTTGAACATGGGTGTCATTAAAGTATGACGATAATATTCGCCCTGAAAATCCAATCTACTGCCATTCTGCCAGCAATCAAAAAACGCTTTTACCGCCAGAGTATACTCACGCATACGCGCGGCTGGTGGACTAAATGCCAAACCAAAACGTTTTTCAATATGCGCTTTTATCTGCGACCCTATCCCAAGCATAAATTTACCTTGCGAGAACTTTTGTAAATCCCAAGCTTGGTAAGCGATATGCGAAGGGTTTCTAGGGAAGGCCACGGCAATTCCCGTAGCAATGTCTAACTCAGGCGCGTGCTCAGATGCTAGCGCGAGCGGCAAGAACGGATCCCAACTGCCTTCAAGGGTATAAACTCCATCGTAGCCAATTGCCGCAAGACGTTTAGCCTCAGCGGCGGCACCCGCCATATCGGCATAAAATGGACCGTCAATTTTCATAGATATACCCTTAGATATTAATTAAAAACTCGCATTATTTACTAACTGGATTTGGCCGATTGTATTCTAGCCACCCCATGCTTTCTTCACCGGAATCGAAATGACAACGTATTAAGGTACGGCGATACTCAGTACGCTTAGGAGGCGTAAATGCATGAGTAATATCGATTTCCCCCCCCGCAACTGACTCTATTTTTCCAGCAATCAATCTGCCGCTATCGCACACCAAAGAAAAACTCCCTCGAACCGCGGCAAAGGGTTGCTCACTCATAAACTCCAACTCAAACTTGGTTTCCGACAAATGCTCCATGCCCTGCCCAAGCTCATGAAAGTAGCCCATCTGAATCAAAGGCCACTCAGGAATTTCCACCTGCGTGGCTTGCAAGCTAAATTTCTCGTTGTTCACTACAAAAAATTGCCAATTCATATCCCAAGGCCGCGGCCCCCACGAGTGATCGCGCTCACCACGCACGACGAGCTCAGTGCCATGCTGGTCAATGGTCATTCGTCCAAACGCCTGAATGGGTTGTTCATAGCGATTAGTACTAAAGCCCTGCGCGCTATGGCCTTCGACACTTCCTGCCCCGCGAGAATACGCCGAACCCAATGCGCTTACGTCAAGCGCGACGCTGACCGGCAAGACCATTCCTTGACGTGGGCCGTAGGCAACGCGAGCAAAACCGTCTATTTGTAAGCGCCCAGACTGCAGCGGTGCCATGCAATCGTAGCTAAATTTCAAACCCCATTGCTCGTAACAAAATACATCTTGGCCATCTAACTTTAATGCCGAGAATGGCAATCGATTTTCCTCAATAATTAACCATTCTTCTCCGTTCCAAAGATGTAACCAGAACAAGATACGCTGCTGAACAGGGTGCCACCCAATGCGACAATGACCTGCCGCGCTACCATCTTCGGTATACCAATCAAAAAAATATGACTCATTCCAATCGTCGTGAGCCTGGCTAAACGGATGACTAAACTCATCTTTCAGCTCAACACCAAATTGCGTTAATTCCTGCTCGGAAAGCATACCTACCCCTTGTTTAATTTTCCTGCGCGTCCGCTTTAGCTACCCAATACTGAGCAAGACGCAGAAACTACAATATGGTGACCACACCTGTATCGGCGTTCAGTCGAATCATATCGCCGGTTTTTATTTGCTTGGTACCTCGACGGGTGTTCACTATCGCTGGCAAGCCATACTCTCTTGCGATAACGGCGCCATGAGACACCGCGCTGCCAACGTCAGTCACTAAACCTGCAATCATACTGAAATACGGCGTCCAGCCAACATCGGTAATGGGTGCGACTAATATTTCACCGGGCAGAATGGCCGCCGCCTCAGCAACACTGAACGCTACCCGCGCCCTCGCCTCAACAATGCCTTTAGAAACTGGACGCCCGACTATCTGCCCTTCAATGTCGTAATCACTATTTCGGATATCTATTGGCTGAGGAGTGCCAACACATATTTCTTCAAAATCGAGTCGATCCTGAAAATCCAGTGCTCGCCGTCGCATTTTAGTGTGCTGATTCCAATATGCCTTAAGTTCTTGGGAGCTGGCATTGCGAACAAACGTCATTAACTCATCGTGTAAAAAGAAAAATACTAAATCCGCATCATCGAGCTTATTTTCAGCTACGAGCTGCTTTCCCAATGCTCGATATCCACGCTTGAGCCTATTCGTTATATCCACCAATAAAGACTTTGTCGCCTCCCTACGTCGCACCGCGTTATGCGCCTTAGGCACAATCCAGCGCAGGCCGCGATTTAATTCTGATAGCTTTGCGACGTCCGGTCGTACGCTACTCATGGTTCCCATTAAGCGCGCAGCAACTGACGCCTGCATCGTTGCCACCAATGTTTCTGGGGCATCTGACCAGCACACTTCTCGAACACAGAGTTCTCGATAAGAGCGATGACCATGACGATTCAAGAACGCCGAAAATTTATGACTGATACCTGATCCATTGCCGCGCAACCACGCCAAGGCCATTCTCGGCTCAGTGTCGATAAAACAAGTTTGAGCATCGTGATGACGCGAAATATCTTTTACAATTTCATCAAGCTGATCAACGAGCACAGCAGACTCTACGCCCCGAGCGCCTGCCATCAATCGGCCTGCCTCTGCCTCCTCCTCTGGACTACTTTCTTGCCCGCCAGAAATCATCGCCTGCAATATATTACTGGCAAAACCCGAGGTAGTTGATGACTGCAAATGAACCGCAAACGCCTCGTAGAAAAAGGTCCGGCTCTCATCTAAGGCTTTAGCTAATTCAGCACTGCTACCCTGAATAGGAATCTGAAAAGCGTTAGCCCGCAGCTTAAAGTCATCTATCACCGCATCGGCGCGCTGCAAATACCTAAGCATTTTTAACATGCCAAACAGACGAATAAAGATGGAGCGCTTAGCTGGCGGCTTTAATTCTTCGACAATGCGCCCACATAAACTCAGGCCCATCGACTTAACGTCGATACCAAGTACGGTGGCACCAGCTGCAGCGGAGCCCGTCATATTGAGAAACATTTTACCGCTGCACATTGCGACCTGCGTCCACGCTTCTGTGACCACGGGTCTGCCTGCGTAACTGACATGCATATGCTGCATACCATGTTCAATCGCGCGCCCAGTTGTCGAAAAAGTTAGCGGGCAACTTGCACCGGGCATCATCTCGCCGATATTACACCGCGTCAGAACGTCATCTTGATTAATAGGCGTGTTTAATTCATTCAGGTCTGAACCAACCGTAGTTACGGGGCGAGCCTGCAACCAGTAAAGCTCTCCGTTTTTATCAAACGCCCATTCCATGTCTAAGGGATCACCGGCAGCAGCTACCGCTGCCCGAGCTTGCTGCACGAGCAAACATCGTTGCGCTGCTGTCAGAATCGCGGTATCACCAACAAGCTCCTCATAGCAGAGGGTATTATCTAAACCGTATTCATAATGATCTGGTGTTTCATCCCCACTAACTAACGCCTCACCCAAACCGGGAACAGCATCTATCACCAAGCGGTCGTGCCGTCCCGATACCGGATCCACACTAAACAGCACGCCCGCCGCTTGTGCATCCACCATCCTCTGCACCACCACACACATCGCGCTCTCAGACATGCCCTGCTGCTGCCGATACTCACTAGCCCTATAACTATTCAGCGAATCAACACACTTACGCACCGCATCTATAAGCTCAACTTCACCCACAACATTGAGTACGGTCTCGTAAAGCCCGGCAAAAGAGTGATCACTGCCATCCTCTCCCAACGCCGAAGAACGCACAGCAACCTTTCCGCCCCCCATAGATTGGTAATACTCTGTTAAAGCATCTACATCCACGTCTTTTTGGGCATCGACAATGACAAAGCCAGCAGGTATGGCTAACCCCCACTCAATCAGCTTACGCAGCCCCGCAGCCTTGCCTCCGACCTCATCAACGCTGAGATCTATATCTTTTACCCACTGAACACGCATTCCCATTGATATCGTCGCCGTAATTTTATCGTTATCAAATCAGCAGACTATACGATCGTATCTTTTTATGTAAAAGTCAATCACCCAAAAGTAACAAGCACATTAATAACGGTATAATCCGCCGGCAAGCCAGTAAACGCCGCAACATCACTGACATAGACCTTGAACATGAAAGCAGCTGATCAGAAATTGCCTATCACAACTAACGAAGATGATTTTTCTCGGCGAAGTAAAATACTCGCCGCCGCCGCCGACGTCTTTGCGCAACAGGGCTTTGATGGCACCTCCTTTGGCGCTGTTGCCAAGGCCGCAGACGTAAAGAAATCTCTGGTGCAATATCATTTTAAAAACAAGGACAATCTTTGGCAGGAAAGCATTCACTGGGTATGGAAGCAACGTGACCAAGCGCTACCGAAATATTTACAAAAGTCACATTTAAATGAGGACAACGACAACTCTCAGATGGTACGCGAACTTTGCAAACAAATTTTGCAATTCACCTTCGACCACCCGCAGTGGATAAAGCTAATGTTTCAAGAAGCGTCGACGCCCGGCCCCCGATTAGACTGGATGGTAGCAACATTTTTCAAAAAGGATTTTTCAGATGGCAAGGCTGTTATCGAACTTGCACAGCAACAAAACTTACTACCCAAGGTTAATGCCATGGACTTGCTTCATATACTATCAGGCGCCCTGATCTACCTAGTTAACGTTGCACCGATTAGCGAGAGGGTATTAGGCGAAAACCCCAATAACGAGCAGTACATAGATAGGCACATCAATACTCTTATGTGTCTGCTTCAAGGCGCCCCTCGCTCTGAACAACAGTAAATGCCTTTATCTGTGTTTCGATATTTTGACCACAATAGCACCAGCGGTAAACCGCATCAGGCAGACAATTTTGCCCCTACTACACAATTCCACTGTCCTGATACGCCACGCTTACTGTCGCCTCAAGTCATAATTACGCGCCAGCGAACATGCAAATATTACTTTCTAATGCTACCTTCAATAGCAATGAGAGCTACTACTCTGTAACCACCAAGATTAGTAAGCCCACAATAATAACGATGGAAGGTCCATAATGTCCCGACAGTACACGGCAAACACCAGATCTTTGAGTAAAGCAACCCGCTATATCAGCGCTTCGGTGCTGATCGCCACGGGAATCGGCATTATAAGCAGCCCCCTTAACGCGGCTCCGCGCATCATCGAAGAGGTGATTGTTACCGCCAACAAAAAGGCCGAAAGCGCGCAGGATGTGCCGCTGTCTATCTCGGTCATCGGGGCGGATTTCATCCAAGAGTCTGGCCTGTCTGATGTCGGTGAGATCACTCGCTACATTCCCAATGTTAGCTTTGACTCATCGTTGGCGCTGTACACCAGCATTACCATTCGCGGCTTTGGGACTCCGCCACTGGGGGTGGGATTTGAACCCTCTATTGGTCTGGTAATCGACGATGTCCCTTATGGGCGCTCTACTTTTGCACAAGACGCCGTATTTGATATTGACCGCTTAGAAGTTTTGCGCGGCCCGCAGGGCACGCTATTCGGGAAGAACACCTTAGGCGGCGTGCTTAATTTCCACACCATGGACCCAACCTCCGAGCCTGAGGGCTATATCAAATATGGTCACGGCGAAAATATCGAAAGCAATAACTTAGAAGGCGCAATTTCTGGCCCTCTTTTCGGTGAGAATTTTTTGGCGCGCTTGGCATTTCGCTACAACGACGCCGACACGCTTGAGTACAACAGCACCCGCGACGAACAGCAAACCCAAGAAGACAAAGCGGTTCGCTTAAAACTCAGCTGGTTTTTAAGCGATACCTTAACCGCAAACTTTACGGGCCTGTATGCAGAGTCACTGACTAAGGGTTATACCCAATCCTTATTCATCGCCAGTGAGCGCAGCCTGCGAGTTTTCCGCGAATACGATCCGCAAACCGAGATCGACGCCTACGACCAAAACACCTCTACCGATGCGCCAACCCGATCTGACCGCGAGGTAAAAGCAGCGTCTTTAAGTTTAATTTGGCGGCCCGACGAACTAATGGGTATTACCGCACCCGAACTCACCACTATTGCATCGTGGTCTGAAGTGATTACGCCCTATTCGCTAGACGTGGATTACTCGCCCGTACCATTAGTGGCATTTAACGAGCCGCCAAAAGGCAACCCTTATACTGCCAATGCCATCGAGGTTCGTTTGGCCGGTGGCCTAGATGCGCCTTTCGACTGGGGTGAAGGCATGGACTTTGTCGTGGGTGTGTTTGCACAAGAATCCACCAACGATGTATTTCAAGACATTGATGTTAGCCTAAATGGGCTTATCGCCTTTGCAAGAGCTGGCGCTATTGTCCAAAACCTACAACTACCATTTGACCCGATCTTAATTGATTTGCCGATATCATTGCCGGATTTGATTCCCGGCATTATCGAACGCGAACGTTATATCTCTGCAACTCAATCTGAAACGCAATCCTTCGCGATTTTCTCGCAATTTAACTGGATACTCACCGACCGCCTAACCGCCACCGCCGGCCTGCGTTATGGCGAAGATGAATCTACGGGATCGTCTTATTCTCAAGTCGCTGCGGGCGCGAGTATCTCTGGCGGATCACTTAATCAAAGTGATTTTAATGCACCCAATTTAAAGAACAAAGAAACCAATGTGTCGCCTAAGATCGCCTTTAACTACGAAGTGCTACCCGACGTAAACGTGTATGTGAATGCCGCAAAGGGCTTTAAAGCCGGTGGCTTTGATCCCGCACCACTAAACGATAACAATCTGAGCTATAAAGGCGAAGAAACCTTAACCTATGAAGCTGGTGTTAAATCCCGCTTACTTGGCGGTTCATTAACCTTGAATATGGCGGTATTCGACAGCGATGTAAAAAATCTGCAAATTCGCACCTTCTCCGGCGTGACCTTAACGACATTCAACGCACCAGAATCATCAAGCCAAGGCGCGGAAATGGACTTCTTCTGGCTACCACCAATTGACGGTGTAAGCCTAGCTGGCAGCCTTGCCTACCTAGATGCAAAATACGATAGCTTTACTGAGGGCCCACCACTTTTTACCTCTGAGCAAAATCAAACCCAAGACCTAAGCGGCAAGCCGTTACCTTATGCACCGCGCTGGTCAGGCTCATTGTCGCCGCGCTGGGAATTCCCACTGTTTGGTAGCGCGGATATTCTTGGCAGTGTTCGTATGAATATTTCCTATACTGACGAGCGCTACTTAGATTCAGACATCGACCCCAACACCTTACAAGATGCCGTGACTCGCACCGATGTCGGTTTAGGACTACGCTCAGAACTTGGCGGCTGGTCAGTGAACCTCCAAGCGCGCAATGTTACCCAGGAACAAGATGCAGTTCTAATTCTTGATCAGCCGCTCATTCCAGGTAACTACACGAAGACACCCCACCCAGATCAAACGACCTATCAGCTAGATTTTAGAGTTGGGTTTTAAAACAGGAAGATGATAAAAAAATAAGGCACCTAATTCTGCGCATTGCTAATACCAATGCGCAGAATAAAATATTTAAGTGAGTAAGATACTCACAGAATAAAAATTAATAACTAGAGACCTTTGCACGAGCCGGTAGTTTGTTTTCTGGCGAGGAAAAAACGCACAGAAAGAGGGAGTTTATATACCATAAACGACCGATTGAGTACGTTTTTGCCAAAAGTAGGCGCTCTTAGGCGACGCTGCCAGAGGGCAAAATAACTATCGTGCAAAGGTCTCAACTAGAAATATCTTAACGAAAATAATCCGGCTTACCCTGCATCCACAAATCACCCCACAACTGACCACCACCATCTAAGGTAAGCACTTCGCCGGTAATAAAACTACCACTGGGGCCACCTAGATACACACAGGCTTGGGCGATATCCCAAGGTGTACCAAAACGTTTCATAGGGTTGGATTTGTCGAATTCGCTCAACGCTTCTGGACTGTATGCACCCATACCTTCGCTAAAGATGACACCGGGAGCAACACAATTAACGCGAATGTTATATTCCGCCCATTCCACCGCCACGGTTTTAGAAAGATGAATAACACCGGCGCGAGCAGCACATGTATGTGCGCCGCCGCTCATACCGCGCGGCACCACAGCTACGATATTAACAATACTGCCCTGCTGCTTGCGATCACGCCATTGGCGCGCCACATGCTGCATCATATACCAGCTGCCGTTGAGGTTATTATTTACTACCGCATCCCAGCCGTTCTTTGAAAAGTCGATGGCAGATTGAGGGAACTGACCACCGGCGTTATTCACTAAAACATCCAGACGACCAAACTCAGCAAAAATATCTGCATACATCGCAGCAATGCCGTCGTAGTCTCGAATATCTTGCGTTTTATAACTAGCAGATAAACCTGCAGAGGTGAGCGCAGCAACGGTATCAATCAGCTTTTGCTCAGTGCGGCCGGTAATAATAATATGGGCACCAAGGCGGGCAAAACACCACGCCGTTGCCTTACCAATACCACTACCACCACCGCTAACTAATACTACTTGGCCGTTAAAACCACCTCCGCTAAATGGCAGCGGGGCGGTTGCAAAATCAGCGTCACTGGGAACTGTCATCGGCTTTGTCATTAATTTTACTCAGCCGATGACCATACTCTTAGCGGAGTAGTTCACCAGCAATAATTAGTTTACGAACTTCGGTTGTACCGGCACCAATCTCTAACAACTTGGTGGCGCGGAACAAGCGGTTAATTTCAGATTCCCAAATATAACCGCTACCGCCATGTACTTGCACGCCGTCGTCGAGGACTTTGTTCAAGGTGTTGGCTACAAACATAATCGCCGCTGCCGTCAGCTTGTGAATCTCGCCACGACCGGCTTCGCCGTGAGCAACACCCTGGCAGGCAGACAATGCACGGTAGGTCATCAGCTTCATGGTTTCAACATTGGCGTACATATCGGCCAAGCGGCTTTGTACCATTTGGAAGCTCGCAATAGGCTTGCCAAATTGCTGACGGGTTTTGGCGTAATCTACCGACAATTCCAATGCGCGTTCAGCAATACCGACACAAATGGGATTAATCATGGCGCGCTCAAGATCCAGACCGCTCATGACAACGCGGTGGCCCTGACCTAATTCGCCCACGATATTTTCTGCGGGTACGCGGCACTCTTCAAAAACCAATTCCGCAGTTTGGCTGCCACGGAAACCCATTTTGGTGAGTTTCTGTGCAACTTTAAAACCGGGGAAATCTTTCTCTACCAAAAATGCAGTGATGCCTTTTGAGCCTGCGTCTTTTTCGGTTTTTGCATAAACCAACAACACGTCGGCAACGGGGCCGTTAGTGATGTAAATTTTGCTGCCGTTCAACACGTAGTGATCGCCGTCTTGACGGGCAGTGGTACGCATAGAACCTAGCGCGTCAGAACCTGCACCAGGCTCAGTCAAACCCAAAGCGCCAATCTTGGTACCGGCGCAGACATCTGGCAGGTATTTCTTTTTCAGAAACTCGCTAGCGTTTGCATAAATATTATTGGCAAACAAATTGTCGTGGACCACCCAGCTCAAACCTAGGGCGTGGTTCCAGCGCGAGAACGCCTGGGCGATAACGCCGCAAGACAAGAAGTCCATGCCGGCGCCGCCGTACTCAGGCGCAACAGTAACGCCCAACAGGCCGAGTTCACCTAATTTTGGAAACAGCTCAGACGGCCACCACTCTTCATTGTCCATACGCTCAGCTAATGGATACAACATATCCTTAGCAATACGGTCGGCGTGGTCTAGCAGGCCTTGATGCTCTTCACCTAATTCAAATAAATTTGTCATGACTATTCCTCAATTCTTAGCAAACGCGCTTAGATGCGCAATACGCCGTAACGCTGATCTTCAATCGGTGCATTCATCGCGGTGGCAATCGCCATACCCAGTGCATTGCGGGTATCGGCTGGATCAATAATGCCGTCATCCCAAATTAACGATGAAGTGTAGTAAGCGCTACTTTGATGCTCGTAATCGTCAGTTACATCGCTGTAAATTTTTGCACGCTCTTCATCGCTCAGGGTTTTACCTTCGCGCTCAAGCTGAGTGGTTTTAATGGTCGCCAAAGTTTTTGCTGCTTGCTCGCCACCCATTACCGAAATTTCGCTATTGGGCCAGCTGAACAAGAAGCGGCTGTCAAAGGCGCGACCACACATGCCGTAGTTACCAGCGCCGTAAGAGCCATTGGTCATAATGGTGAACTTAGGCACTTCGCTACCCGCTTGTACCATGATCATTTTGGCGCCGTCTTTAGTAATACCTTCGCGCTCGTATTCGCGGCCAACCATATAACCGGTGATATTCTGCAAGAACACCAGCGGCGTTTTATTCTGGTTACACAGCTGAATAAAGTGCGACGCCTTTTTAGAGCTATCGTTAAACAGAATACCGTTGTTGCCGATAATGCCCACTTTATAACCCCAGATATGCGCAAAGCCGCAGATCAAGGTTTTGCCGTAGGCGGGCTGGTACTCGTGGAAACGGCTGCCATCTACAACACGGGCAATCACTTCCATCATGTCGAACTGAGTTTTGATATTGGCTGGGATAATGCCGTACAACTCTTTAGGGTCGTAATACGGTGCTTCCGGCGCCTGCTGCTGGGCATCCCATTTTTTGGTTTTGCTCCACTGGGCAACGATCTCGCGACCAATGGCAATGGCTTCTTCTTCGGTGTCTGCGGGGTAATCGCAAGTGCCACTTACAGAGGTGTGCATGTCTGCACCTCCCAGCTCTTCAACCGTGACTTCTTCGCCGGTTGCCGCTTTAACTAATGGCGGCCCACCGAGGAATACTGCGCCGGTGCCGCGAACGATGACGCTGTAATCACTTAAGGCCGGTACATAAGCACCACCCGCGGTGCAGTGGCCAAATACCAAGGACAACTGCTTGCAACCCATTTTGCTAAGAATGGCTTGGTTGCGGAAAATACGACCAGCAAAATATTTATCGCCAAACAGTTCAGACTGCAGCGGCAAGAAACCACCAGCGCTGTCGCACAAGTGAATAACAGGCAGGTGATTCTCAATGGCGATATCCATGGCGCGAACAATCTTTTTGATTGTCATTGGATACCATGCACCACCTTTTACCGTGCTGTCGTTGGCGTGAATCAATACTTCACGGCCACAAACAATACCAATACCGGTGATGCAGCTTGCCGATGGCGAATCGCCGTCGTAGTGCTCGCCCGCCGCCAAGGTAGACAGTTCCAAAAAGGGCGTGCCTGGATCGAGCAACATTTCTAAACGCTCACGCGGTAACATTTTACCTTGGCGCGCCAAGCGGTCTAAATCCCGCTGGGGACGCTCGTGGCGAGCGGCGTTTTGGCGGCGATGAAACTCGCCCAAACGCGCTTCGTTAGCTTTAAGGTTTTCTTGGTACTCTGGCGAGTTAATGTTAACTCGCGATTGAATTCTACGCATGGCGATAGTCCAGCCGATATCAATGAATGTCAGAAGTGAATTTATTCGCTCTCAATTTCAACAAGAACATCGTCTTTGTTGAATTCGGAACCTTCACTCACGTGTATACGTCCAACAACGCCGTCACAGGCCGCTCTAACGGTCGATTGTAATTTCATACTTTCGATAGTCAGTAATTTATCGCCTTCAACGACAGTGTCGCCTTCGGCAACCAGCACTTCAACCACAACGCCAGGCATTGGTGCGCTAATAGCACCGGCACCAGCGCTCGCGCCGGAGGCCGCAGCGCGAGGATCAACAGCGGTAACCTTGAAATAATGGCTAGCCATTTTGATATAGATGTCGTCACCGTCGCGAGCAACCCAAGACTCATAGCTGCGCCCGTCTAGCGTTAAGGTGCAACGTCCTTCGCGGCCGTGATCAAAAACAACGCGGCAATTCTGCTCGCCAATGGCCAAAATAAGTTCATCGGCCATGCTGCGCGGCGCAACTTTAACCAGCTCTTCGCCAATTTTGAATGTGTATCTCAACTCAGTTTCTCCATTCTTTCATGAGGCGGTATGGATAAGGCACTTCATCCATCATTGCCACAAATTGACGATCACTCAGCGCGGCCGTAGCTAATACAGCGGTTTGCAAATCGGCACTCAGCGCATCTGGCCCAAGGTCAGCCGCGTGGTCTTTGATAAAACCAGTATTCGTCTCGCCGGCAATAAACGCGGGGTGACGAAGCAGGCGGCCAAGGTAATCTGAATTAGTCTCAACACCGAGCAACACAAACTGCTCTAGCGCCTCACCGGCACGGGCAATTGCCGCGTCGCGATCTTCAGCGTGAACAATGAGCTTGGCGATCATGGAGTCAAAGGCGGTACCGACTTTTTGACCTTCGTAACTGCCACTGTCAAAGCGCATGCCTTCGCCAACTGGCGGACGCAACATGAGAACCTTACCCGCAGCAGGCGCAAAGTCGTCGTCGGGAATTTCTGCGCAAATACGGCATTCAATAGCATGACCGACCTGCTTAATCTCTTCTTGGCTGTAGCTCAGGGGATGGCCCATGGCAATCCGCACTTGCTCTGCAACCAGATCAACACCAGTAACCATTTCGGTAATGGGATGCTCTACCTGAATACGGGTATTCATTTCCAAGAAGTAGTAATCGCCATTAGGGGCGAAAATAAACTCGATGGTACCGGCACCGGTGTAATTGGTTGCCTTGGCGATACCCACTGCTGATTCGCAAATATCTTTGCGCAGCTCTGGGGTCAGCGCTGGGGACGGCGTCTCTTCAATTACCTTTTGGAAACGGCGCTGAATAGAGCACTCGCGCTCCCACAAGTGCACGCAATTGCCGTGCTCATCGCCTAATACCTGTACTTCGATATGGCGTGGGCTTTCGATGTAGCGCTCTGCGTATACACGCGGATCACCAAAGTAACGCTGGGCTTCTACTTTTGCGGTCGCAACGATGTCACGCAAGCCGTCGGCTTCGCGAACAATCTGCATACCTTTACCACCGCCGCCAGCAGAGGCTTTAATCAAAACTGGGAAGCCAATTTCGATAATGCTGGCAATCAGTTTGTCTTCGTCGCCATCATCTATAACTGAAGGCGCGATAGGGAAGCCGCGCTCGGCAACAAAGTCGCGCGAGCCAATTTTGTCGCCCATCAAGTTCATCACTTCTGGGCGCGGCCCTATAAAGCAAACACCCGCGGCGTCTAGCGCGCGAACAAAAGCCGCGTTCTCAGCCAAAAAGCCATAACCAGGATGCACCGCATCGACGCCGTGTGTTTTGCACAGCTCAACAATCTGCGGAATATCTAGATAGGCACTGACAGGTGTATCACCGAAGACCTCAAAGGCCTCGTCGGCAAAACTGAGCGCAGGGCTTTCAATTTCTTGACGGTGATAAAGGACGGCAGACTGCAAGCCAAGATCCTTTAGCGTGCGCAAGATCCGCATCGCAATTTCGCCACGGTTAGCGACCAAAACTTTTTTAAAACTTCGTACAGCTGACATTGAATTTTCCAGTGTGCTTAGTTGACAACAATATTTATACAACACAATTGAGTATCACTCAATATAAATGATAAATAAACCTAAAATCAAACCTTGTCTGGGTTAAAAATTAAAACAAATATTGGTATAAGCTGTAATATCAATTACTTAACTGGGTCATTAGCACTATTGATGACATCTCAATAAATTCAAGGATTTATTCAAACCATACCTTGAAAAGGTCGCGCTCCTGCCACCAACTAACACCACTACACCCTAGAATAAAAAAACCCGCCAATAACGGCGGGAAAGAATCGCACCTGGAAGGGCACTTGCTCCGCGTCGCGCGATCATAAGAGCACGCGGCATAATTCAGCCTCAAAAACTATAGTCATCGACTATTGAGTTAAAATTAATATAATAGATACTGACCAAACAATCAATATATCATACCATTACTCTTAATCTGTTTTTGACGCAAGGCGCGAAAATGATACCCTCGCCGACTCACCACAACATCGATAAAAATTCATAACTCATTGTTTTTAAATTATTTTATTCTTAGGCTAACGATAAATAGCCCGCCTTTACACACACTTCCATCAACGCTAAGAGCATGCCAGCACAGCAATGACAATATTGAGCTTTACTCAATTATAAGCTAAATTACGACCAAACCCTGCGAAAGGAAAGCATCGTGTTCAAAGAAAATACCCTAGAAGGCAAAGTTGCATTCATCTCTGGCGGCACCAGTGGCATTAATCTGGGCATCGCTAAATCTATGGCCAAACTCGGCGCAAAAGTTAGCGTTATTGGTCGCGACCTAGAAAAGGCACAAAAAGCCGCGGCAGAAATTAGCGCAGTGGGTACACATGAGGCTCTGGCATTCAGCGCCGACGTGCGCGATTACGCCGCAGTGGATGGCGCCATTGTCGCTACCGTCGAGAAATTCGGCCCCCTCGATATCGTGGTTGCAGGCGCCGCGGGTAATTTCTTTGCGCCAGCGGTGGACATCAGCCCCAACGGATTTAAGACCATTATCGATATCGATCTTATTGGCAGCTACCACGTATTTCGCGCCGCCTTCGATCACTGCACCAAACCCGGTGCGCGTTTTATTGCCATTACTGCGCCGCAAGCGGTTAACCCAACACCACTGCAAGCGCATGTGTGCGCAGCCAAAGCAGGCGTAAATGCACTACTTAAAACATTAGCTATGGAATGGGGTCCAGCGGGGATCTGCGTTAACGGTATTGCACCGGGACTGACGGCAGAAACCGAGGGCCTGAAACGCTTATTTGCCACTGAGCCCGCCGCAGGAAAAAAACTTGTCGATGCATTACCGCTGCGCTACCTCGGCTCGGTCGATGACATTGGCGCCGCTGCAGTTTATTTAAGTAGCGATCTCGGCAAATACATCACCGGCACAATTCTAGATATCGATGGCGGCTACCAAATAGGTGACGCAACCGTCGACTGCCTAACCTCAAGCAAAAAAAGCTAGGGACAAAATATGATTGAAATTAGCGACAAAGATTATGTGCGCACTATTACACTAAACGACCCCGCCTCGTTCAATAGCATTACCGAAGAGTCCGCCAACGCCTTGCTAGATGCATTGCGAGCAGCAGTGGCCGACGACAAAATACGCGCGGTGCTATTGACCGGTAATGGTAAGTTTTTCTGCGCGGGCGGCAATCTTAAAAACTTTATGGCCCAGGAAGGACCTCTAGACGCCTATGTTAATAAGGCCATTGAAGATACTTATAATCCCTTAGCTGAATACATGATGGCAATGCCAATTCCCGTGGTATCCGCCATCAACGGCCCAGCCATCGGCGCCGGTGTTGGGCTTGGCCTGAATGCCGACATCGTTTTAGCGGCTAAATCTGCTTATTTTTCTCTACCATTTGTACCAAAACTCGGTGTAGTTCCAGATATGGGCTGCTCCTGGCTGGTTACTCGCGGCTTGAATTATAATCAGGCACTGGCACTGTTTTTAACCGGTGAAGCCTTATCAGCAGAGGACGCTGCGCGTTCAGGAATGATCTGGAAGTGTGTTGACGATGACGCGCTAATGACCGAAGCTTCGGTTCTTGCCGCAAACTTAGCCAAACTCGCGCCCGCAGCAATACGCAGAACCAAAGAGTCTTTGCGTTCTGCCTGTGAAAGCAGTTTCAGCACACAGTTAAAATTAGAGCAGCAATTACAAACCGCAAGCTTTGGCACCAAAGCCTTTCAAGAGGGGCTTCGTTCATTTAAAGAGCGACGCGAAGCTGATTTTATTGCACACGGGGACGATTGACGCTCCCCTTTGCGATAGCGCACTAAAGAGATAACACGTGACCACAAAAGTAAAAAAGCCCGGCACCCGCACACGTCTTTCACGTGAGCACCGAGAACGAGAGATTGTTAGCGCCGCCCGCAAGGTTTTTATTAATCGCGGCTACGAAGACGCCACCATCGCAGAAATTGCCGATGCCGTCGGTGTAGTTGAGGGTACCGTCTTACATTATTTTAAAAGTAAGCGTGCGCTAATGGTTAAGGTCATCGAAGAATTTTACGAAGACATTACGGCTACGATGGAAGGCGGGGTAGTCGCTATCTCTGGCGCACAAAACAAACTGCGCTACATTATTCATACCCACATGTCCTTCCTGCATAACAATAGCGATCTCTGCACGGTTATCTTGAACGAATCTCGCGGCTCGCAAACTGAGCTGCTTGAAAAGGTTCACAGCTTTAACCGCCGTTACAGCCACGTTGTTATTGACGTTGTTCGAGAAGGAAAACAAAGCGGCGAAATTGCCGAGTCCGCCTCGCCGGTACTTATTCGCAACGTCGTATTCGGTGCTATCGAACATTATTTATGGGATATCGTCGCTGGCACTAAGCGCGAAGATAGCGAAGTTATCGCGGATCAACTCACCCATTTAATCTTTAATGGGATTGTCAGTAGCACTGAAAATTCACGAGGTGAAATAAACTACCTCATTACTAAACTCAATAAACTGATCGACTAATAAATCAAACATCAGAGGGAGATATATGAGTAACGACACCAACTACAAAGGTCAATGCGCTTGCGGCGATTTTAGCTATACCTGCAGCGGCGAACCCGCTAGTGTTATGGCCTGTCACTGCCGAGATTGCCAATATGCTTCTGGCAGCGCCTTCGCCACTGTTGCATTCTTCCCAAAAGCCAGCTGCGAAATGTCTGGCGAAACAAAAGTCTACACAGTGAAAGGCGACGCTGGCATGACCGTAAATCGTCATTTCTGCGGCAACTGCGGCACCCCCCTTTATTCTGTATTATCAGAAATGCCAGACATGCTTTTTATTAAAGTCGGCTCACTCGACCAACCCGCATCAGTTAAACTTCAAGGCCATATGTGGTGCGCGTCCAAGTTGCCTTGGTTAAAACTAAATGACGGCTTGATGGAATTACCCGGCAACCCGCCGCTATAATTTATTTTTAATATTTAAAGTCATAAAAAAACCGCCAATTGGCGGTTTTTTTATGACTTGCTAAGGGAGTCAAAGGTCTACATAAAGACAACCGTGTTCTCATGCTTTGCTTCAATCTGAACATTAAAATGCGCAATGATACTTTTACGCTTGAGCTTCATTGTGGGTGTTAACAAGCCATTCATAATCGTCCACTCAGGCGTAATAACAACGTGGTTCACACGTTCGTATGCAGCATGAGTCGAGTTAATACGCTCAAGCGACGCCTCTAAGCTTGCTGCCAAATCTTCAGATGACAGCGCTTTGCCAAGTTCAGATAAGGTCGCCAGTAATATGGGCTGATCAAGACCATGACCACAAACGCAGACCTGCTCCAGCTCTATTAGAGAACCAAAATCATCCTCAAGTTTGATAGGCTGAATAAACTTACCCTTGGTGGTTTTAAATACTTCGCTGATACGACCCGTAATCCAAAGATTGCCATTGTCATCGAGCTTGCCAGTATCGCCAGTGTGATACCAACCATCCACCAAGGCTTCTGCAGTCTTCTCAGGATTTTTATAGTAACCGATCATCAGGCCATCACTTTTAAAACACACTTCCTCATCGTCGGTGATTTTAATTTGCACGCCGTTTAACGGAACACCAACACAGCCAGCTTGCGGCCGCTCGTCAGACAACCAGAAGGTACCGTCGCAGAAGTTCTCTGTCATTGAGTAGCCTTCGCGCAACACCACACCCATATCAATAAACCAGTTCTGCACGTCGCGTGGGCAAGGAGCGGAGCCGGTCAAAATCATGCGCGCTTGATTTAGGCCAAGCTGCTTTCTAACTTGTTCTTTCTGTTCTTCACCAAATCCAGCCTGAACCTCCGGCGGTATTTTGGCATCGATGGCGGCTTTAAATTTCACCCAAAGGCGAGGCACCGAAAAGAAGAATGTTGGCTCAACATCACGCAGTTCCGCCGCAAATGTTTCTAGGCCTTCTGAGAAAGAAATAATGCCGTTGCAATACAGGGCGTTCATTTCAACAATACAACGCTCCGCTGCATGGGACAAAGGCAAGTAAGACATCAGGCGCTCACGCTCTGGGCCACCACCTATTTTCCAATCTTTTTGCATGCGCGGCAAAATGCGTCCCGGCGTGCCGTGAACATGCATCACGCCCTTTGGGTTACCCGTTGTGCCAGAGGTATACAGAATCGTCATTAAGGCTTCTGTATCGGGTACAGGTGACTCGGCCATTGGTTCATGGATGGCGACAATGACATCAATGTCCGTTGCTACATCGCAACCACAACCTAATATTCCAACGCGTTTAATGTCTGCGGGTAATACCTCGTCGGCTTGGCTAGCTATATCAAACTGGCCCAAGAAAATCATTCGACTTTCACTGTGTTCCAAAATATAACGCGACGATGGCGCATCTTGGCCGGGGTACAAAGGCACGCTGACGTGGCCGCTGAGCATAATAGCGAAATCCACCGCAATCCAATCTGCACAGTTCTTTGCAAATATAGAAATACGACTGCCCGGCTCATAGCCTTGAGCGGTAATATATGTCGCTAGGCGACGTGCACGATCAGCAAGCTGCGCCCAAGTAAATTCGGTCCACTGCAGTTCTTTTGGTTGACGCAAAAATACCTGATCCGCCGCAACAGATTCCCAGTGATAGAACATTTCCAATGGTGTTTTTATCGTTTCGCTCATTACTCAGTACTCCGGCAGATCATTATTGTTGATTAGACCAAGCTCACACTTGGCCTAATATCCAATGCTATTGAAACAGCTCACCAGCATCGGCTTTATCGATAGCTATTTGAGGCGGTGCAAAGCGCTTACCGTATTTGCTTTCCAGCTCTCGGCAACGCTCAACAAAGCGCGGCAAACCATAAGTATTTACAAACTGTATATAACCACCGGTCCATGTTGGCGCACCGATACCCATTATCGACCCAATATTCCCGTCAGCCACCGTTCTTAGCACGCCAGTTTCCAAGCACACTAGGCTTTCGATCACTGGCCGGAACAATAGGCGATCACGAATATCTTGATCACTCACAGTACTATCGATGTCCGCATTAAAATATAGCTCACGCAAACCGCTCCAGATTTGTTTGCCCGCGTCGCTGTATTCATAATAGCCGCCGCCGTGAACACGCCCACCACGCTTGTGCTCGCTTAACAAGC
This sequence comes from Zhongshania sp., assembly GCA_018066965.1. Classification (GTDB taxonomy): domain Bacteria; phylum Pseudomonadota; class Gammaproteobacteria; order Pseudomonadales; family Spongiibacteraceae; genus Spongiibacter. Next base: position 25,224 of record JAGPVP010000090.1, read on the forward strand.
AGCGCATTAACGCGGTGCCTTCTGGCGTAGGATCATCTTCAGCTTTGCGCAATCCCATACTGATTTGAGCATCAATAATATCTAAAGACAACTTTTGGCTAACTTCATCTTGCAAGGCCAAGGGCCCAACCGGCCAGCCCACAGACTTACCTACTGACTCAACACGCACCGCATTCACGCCTTCCGCCATTAGCTGAGCGGCTTCCTGTATTGGTGTGCTAATGGTGCGTGAGGTGTAAAAACCCGGTGAATCGTTAACAACGATCGGGGTTTTCTTCAATTGGCGGGTCAAATCAAAGGCTTTAGCTAAAGTCTCTTCACTGGTTTCCGCACCACAAATAATTTCTACCAGCGGCATTCTGTCTACTGGCGAAAAGAAGTGCATGCCGATGAAATTCGCAGGTTTGCTGCTCGCACCAGACAACGACGTAATGGGTAATGTTGAGGTGTTAGATGCCCACACGCCTCCTTCTGCCAAGCAAGATTCCGTAGACTTCGTTAGAGAGTGCTTAAGCTCAACATTCTCGAACACCGCCTCGATAATAAAATCACAGCCCTGTAAATCGTCATTGCTAATACTAGGGGTGATACGAGCCAACACCTCGATTGCCGCGGCCTCGGTCATCCGCCCTTTTTGAACCAACTTAGCCAAACCTTTTTCTGAATAGGCCTTGGCCTTCTCAGCAGATTCCATGGTCACATCTTTAATAACAACATTAATGCCGACCATCGCAGCAGACATGGCAATACCCTGTCCCATCATGCCGCCGCCCAAAATACCCAAACGCGATACCGTATTTTTTTCAAAACCCGTTGGCCGACTTTGACCGCCAGCAACTTGGTTCATTTGGAAGAAAAACGCATTGATCATGTTCTTCGCTTCTGGCGTTGTTACCAGCTGTGAGAACTGACGGCTTTCTATACGTAGAGCGGTATCCAAATCAACCCGCAGAGTTTCTACCATGATATCTAGGATCATTGCAGGTGCGGGCAACAAGCCGCGAGTTTTCTTTTGCAAGCCTGCAGCGGCAAACACGATGCCTTGACGGATAAGTGGATTTTCTTCACCACCGCCAGGAATTTTGAAGCCTTTCACATCCCAAGACTGTACTGCATTATCGGGGTTAGCCAATATCCACGCCTTAGCACGCGGTAATAATTCTTCCGGTGTGGCCACCGTTTCGTGAATCAATCCCGCTGCAAGCGCAGGTGCAGCGCCCAATTTTTTGCCATCAATTAAAAATGGAAACGCTTTTTCAAAACCGAGCAAAGATGTTAAACGCACAACACCGCCGCCGCCGGGCAGCAAACCTAGACCTACTTCAGGAAGGCCAAGCAGCACTGCACGCGAATCTACCGCAAGGCGATAATTACAGCATAAACAGACTTCTAAACCGCCGCCAAGCGCCGCGCCGTTTATTGCAGCAACAACAGGTACAGGCAATTTTTCTATTTGTCTCAGCAGCGCTTTAATTCCCTCGGTACGCACAAACACACCGCGCTCTTCACCCGGCTGCGCCGCCACCAAATCATTCAGGTCACCACCGGCAATAAAGGTTTTCTTAGCCGAGGTAATCACAACGCCAGCCAAATCTGCTTCGGCCTTGAGCTTATTTAGCGTGCTGCGCATTGCGTCGATAAACTCATCATTTATCGCATTGACGCTGCCACGCATATCCATAGTAACGGTAACAATATTACTGCCGTCTTTTTCGTATTTAAAAGAATCTGTCATACCGAATTGTCCTGTTTGTTCTGAACACCACACTGAAACGCCAGCGGTTTAGGTCTTGGGCCGGATTTCCACCGGCACTCGCAAACAACAATCGTTGCTTTAAACCCGTTCAATAATCGTTGCTATACCCATACCGCCACCCACACATAGGGCGACTAAACCGCGCTTCAAGTCGCGGCGCTCTAGCTCGTCTAAAATCGTGCCGATTAGCATGCCGCCGGTCGCACCTAGCGGGTGTCCCATTGCAATAGCGCCGCCGTTCACATTGGTAATGCTGTCATCAATGCCAAGGTCTTTCATAAAGCGCAGCGCTACCGATGCAAACGCTTCGTTAATTTCCCATAAATCAATATCAGCGACTTCCAAGCCTGCTTTCTTGAGGCATTTCAATGCCGCAGGCCCCGGACCAGTAAGCATAATAACGGGGTCAGTAGAGGTCACAGCGGTCGCCACAATACGTGCACGCGGGGTTAAACCCAGCTCTTTGCCAATTTCTTCGCTGCCGATTAATACCGCGCTCGCACCGTCAACAATCCCTGAGGAATTCGCCGCCGTATGAACGTGATTAATTTGCTCTACCGCGGTGTATTTAGATAAAGCCATGTCATCCATGCCGGCCTTGCCAAGCGCCTCAAATGACGGACGCAAACCACCGAGAGATTCGACCGTGCTATCTGGCTTGATGAAATCATCCTGCGCCAGAATGACCGAACCACTCGCATCCACTACTGGCACGACAGATTTAAAATAACCGTTGTCGCGCGCAAAACTAGCGCGCTTCTGTGACAACACCGCGTATTCATCAACGGCTTTGCGATCCCAACCTTCAATGGTTGCAATCAAATCTGCGCCCACACCTTGCGGTACCGCTTTCTGACCAAGAATAAACTCAGGGTCAGAGAACATGACGCCGCCGTTGCTGCCCATTTGCACCCGTGACATGCACTCAACGCCGCCAGCAACAATCAAATCATCCCAGCCCGACGCGATTTTCTGTGCTGCGGTGTTCACCGCCTCTAGGCCAGATGCGCAAAAGCGATCTAGCTGTAAGCCTGCGACCGCTTCATCCCAGCCTGCAAATTGGGCTGCTGCCTTACCAATATTGCTACCTTGCTGGGCAATGGGTGTTACACAACCCAATAAAACATCATCGACACGGCTGGTATCTAGCTTGTGACGCTGCTGAATTTCTTTAAGTAATCCCGCGATTAACGCAACGGGTTTTACTTCGCTTAAGGAACCGCCCGCTTTGCCTTTACTACGTGGAGTACGGATGGCTTCATAAATATATGCTGCTTTGGTCACGACATACCTCGCGTTCGCCTTGCTGTGAATCAAAGGTGGGCCAAAATTAGGGTAAAACTGGCCCGGTGCCGCAGTTTGAGAGATAGGGAGGATTGATACAATGATCATAAAATGACACAAAAATCACCATTAGAATGCATAAATTATTATATAATCGTTTTCTATGGGTAATTTTGACTCTTTAACAATCGCCATCGCCACCGTCAGCAGCAGCTTAACGGGCGCCGCCGAACAGGGCGTAAACGTCCTCGCCCTGCTCCGCAAATGCGGTATAGACCCGCGCCTGCTCAACTCACCGCAGGCACGTATTCCAGTACGTCAGTTTATTAAACTGTGCCGACTTAGCAGTGGCCGCCTTAACGACGAGCAATACGGCTTATTAGAAAAACCCCAGCGCCTAGGCACTTACCGCGCTATTGCTATCAATGTCGTTCACGCCAAAAATCTAGGCGACGCCTTGAACCGCTACGCCGAATTCAGCAATTTATTTGAAAACAGTTTTGAATTTCAACTTAAAACCAAGGCGCGCCGCGCGGAATTTATTATTCGCCGCCGCCCGCACATGGCGGTACATAATAACTTCGCGGTTGAATCAGCATTAATGATTGCGCACCGCTTTAGTAGCTGGCTAATCAACGAGCGTATCGCATTGCAGGGCGTACATATCGATTACCCTAGCCCGCCTTTTCATGAGTACAACTACCTTTTCTACGGCGCCCCAGTCTTAAACAAGCAAGATCGTTCCGCTATTGAGTTCGATGTCGCTTATTTAGAACGACCCGTTGTGCAAAACGAGGTTCACCTAGAAAGATATTTGCAAAATGCACCGGCGAAACTGTATTTACCTCTGGATGAAAGTGGGCAACTATCATTACAAGTACGAAAAATTTTAAGCGATTTACCGGACTCCCTAAGTTCAAATACCGCGCTTGGCGACACCAGCAAAGTACTCGGCGTTAGCAGCGACACTTTACGGCGACGACTAAAGCGCGAAGGCACAAACTTCCAAACTATTCGAGCCAATATCCGCCGCGAGCTGGCAATCCATTACTTAGCTTCCAGCACCGAAACTATTGAAAGCATCGCCTATAAAACCGGCTATACCGAACCCGGCGCGTTTATTCGTGCGTTTAAAAACTGGACTGGATACACCCCGCTAAAATTTCGGAAGCAGCTAGAACACTAATCGCAAGCATACTATATCGCGCCCTCAGATTTATTGACTTAAATATCATTAAGTGCCAACATCCGAGCCCAATGGGCTGGCTAACCACACGCGATTCGCTACATTTCGACCGACAATAAATTAGATAGCCATAATCTAAATCGCCGCTACAGCTCTAACTCATTTGTATGTTCCACAACATTTTTGACAGCACAAAACCATTCTTTTTTATTATTGACACCCACCCTCAACGCCGAGGACAGCGAATATGAACAGTGCCCTACTGACCGAAGAAACATCCACTAGCGACTTCCAACAAATTCAAAAAATCGTTGAACTTCAACGTAATAGTTTTATTCAAGATGGCTACCCAAGTGCCAAAACTCGCATCGATCGCCTGGATCGCCTTATCGCGATGCTGCGCAACAATAAGCAAAAGCTGGCAGCCACATTAAAAAGTGACTACAGCGCGCGGTCACATTTTGACAGCGTTGTTTTTGATATTTTAGTGCCCATAGAAAGCCTCAAATACTGCCGCAAGAATACCGCAAAGTGGATGAAGCCAGAAAAACGTGGCGCCAAGTTCCCGCTGAATTTACTGGGTGCAGATGCCCACGTGTTCTATCAGCCTATGGGCGTGGTCGGCATTGTTGCGCCATGGAATTTCCCCATTCAGCTCACATTCTCGCCACTGGGCAATGCTATTTCTGCCGGCAACCGCGCCATTATAAAGCCTTCTGAACTCACTCCAGCAACATCGGCTTTATTAGAAGAGCTATTCAAAGCCGACTTTGGGCCAGAAGAGGTTAGCGTTGTAAATGGTGGTCCTGACGTTGCAGCGGCCTTTACCGCACAGGCTTTTGATCATTTGGTATTCACTGGCGCGCCGTCGGTTGCCAAACACGTTATGCGTGCCGCCGCTGAAAATCTAGTTCCACTAACACTTGAACTAGGCGGCAAATGCCCAGTTATTATCGGCGAAGGTGCAGATTTAAAATCCGCTGTTGAGCGTATTTTTATCTTTAAAACCATGAACGCCGGACAAATCTGTCTCGCACCTGACTACACCTTTGTTCAGGCTGAAGTCTTACCACAGTTTATAGAATTAGCTAAAAAATTCGTCGCCGATAACTTTGGCACCTTGGCCGACAACGACGACTATGGCTCTATCATTAACGAACGTCATCGCGCTCGCATCGCCGGCTATATTCAAGAAGCAAAGGATAAGGGCTTCCAAACTATTCCACTCAGCGACGATATTGGTTTAGACAAACTGGCCCATAATCATAAGCTTGCCCCAACTCTTGTGATCGACCCCTCTGATGACTGCAAAATTATGAGCGATGAGATTTTTGGGCCGGCAATGCCGATTAAAACCTATACTGACATCAACGACGTCGCCAGCCATATCAACCGAGGCGAGCGCCCACTGGCGCTATATTATTTCGGAAAATCAAAATCAGAAATTAATCTATTAAAAACTAATACCACTTCCGGCGGCATGGTTGTCAACGATATCGCGGCTCACGTTCTGCAAGACTCTATGCCTTTGGGCGGTGTTGGTCACAGCGGCATGGGGTCTTACCATGGCTTCGACGGTTTCCGGCAGCTAAGCCACGGCAAGGGCTTTTACAAGCAAGGCATGTTGAGCTTAACTCCGTTCTTTAAGGCGCCGCACACCGACAAGATGCTGGCGCTGCTTGAAAAGATGATGGGTTAAAAATTCGCTAACACCTTAAGAGATCACAATATGAACATTGAGCCGTTTATTATAAATATCGACCAAGCGCAATTAGATGACTTGGCGTCGCGTTTAAAAACCGCCCGTATCCTCCCTGACTTCGGCAATAGCAGCTGGGAATACGGCACCAATACAGCTTACTTGAATGAGCTGGTGGATTACTGGCGCAAGGACTACAACTGGCGTAAGCACGAAAAGGAAATGAATCAATTCGAACATTTTCGCGCTGAGATCGACGGCATGCCTATCCACTTTTTGTATAAAAAAGGTAAAGGCCCGTCACCCACACCGCTGCTACTGAGTCACGGCTGGCCGTGGACCTTTTGGGACTATCAGAAACTTATTGGCCCACTGACGGATCCCGCTGCTTATGGTGGTGATGAGGCCGACGCCTTTGATGTCGTCATTCCCTCGCTTCCCGGCTACGGGTTTTCTACGCCCCTAACAACTACGGGCATTAACTTTGCCAGCACCGCCGATATTTTTGTAAAACTAATGGACGGTTTGGGATATAAAAAATTCGCCGCCCACGGCCATGACTGGGGCGCAATTATTACCGCTCAACTCGGCCACAAACACGCGGACAAGTTAATTGGCGCCCACTTCACCACCATGCTGCCCTTAGATACATTTGGCGGCGGCACAGTTGATGATTCATTTTTTGGCGCCAACGAAATGGATATTGCGGAAAAGAACATGCACTTCTTTGCCGATGGTGGCGGCTACTTTGCCCTGCAATCGACCCGGCCACAAACCCTAGCCAATGCCTTAAGCGACTCCCCCGTCGGCCTATGTTCTTGGATTTTGGAAAAACGGCGCGACTGGAGCGACTGCGGTGGCGATGTAGAAAGCCGGTTCTCAAAAGACGACTTAATCACCACCGTTATGCTGTACTGGCTAACCGATAGCTTTGGTACATCTGCCAGATTCTACTATGAGGCCGCGCATCAGCCATGGGTTCCATCCCATGACCGCAAGCCTGTTGTAGAAGCGCCATGTGGTATTGCGATCTTCCCTGAGGAAGTATTAGCCCAGCCTAAAGCGTGGATAGAGCACTACTACAATGTAAAACATTTATCTGAGATGAGTAGCGGCGGGCATTTCGCCGCAATGGAAGAACCTGAAGCGCTGCTTAAAGATATTCAGCAGTTCTTTGCTAGCTTGCGCTAAACCTGAAGCGTCGGGCGCCTACATTATGTACGGCGCCCGACCTCGTGTTTAGCTGGGGAAACGCGCGACCATCCACTCGCAAATATCGCTAACTACCTGCCGTCTGTCGGTTGGCAGCTCGTTCAATATCTCGTGATAGAAGCCCGGGTAAATTTTTAATTCTTTATCCACTGAACTCACTCGCTCAAACAATATTTCACTCGACGCAGCCGGCACCAGCTTGTCGTCACTGCCGTGCATGATAAACATCGGCAGGCTGAGACTTGGGAATTGTGCCGGCAATTTAGTGACTTTATTGACCAACTCCGAAATTGTTTTCAGCGGCACACGAGTCGTAAGATTTAGTGGATCTTCTGAGTAATCTTTAACCACGCTTGAATCTCGACTCACCAATTCAGGCGCAACATTAAACGACGGCAGATTAGGCGCAAAGGTGCTCACTATGCCGCAGAATAATTGTATTGGGGTATTGATCGCATCTACCGACAGCGCTGCACCAGACAATAACAATGCAGATAATTTATCCTGCTGCTGCAAGGCAAACCCAACCGCGATAGCGCCGCCCATACTATGACCGAGCAGCGCCACCGGAAGCTGATGCTCCTCGCTCACTTTATCAATCAACTGATTCAGGTCATCTATACAATACTGGTAGCGATTGATCGCACCGCGATGGCCATAGGACTGACCGTGACCGCGGTGATCTATAGCGTACACCGTATAATTCTGCGCGACCAAGGCCGTTGCCAATTCCGCGTAACGACCGCCGTGTTCGCCTAAGCCATGAGATATCACCACCACAGCAACCGGATTCTCAGCCTGCCACGATTGCCAGAATATTTTTACACCATCACTACCAAGATATTTTCCGTTAGTTTGCGCCATCATTAATCCTGCTTTTCCGAAAATTTAGCAATAATTTCATTAAATTCAGCAGTGACGCTTTCTACCAACAAACGTGGCTCTACAATCGCTGCAGGGTCTATATTTAAGGCAATGCACGCTTTATCGTCGTGGGTAATCATCGCGTACATTACTGCACAACCGGGACGCGGTGGAATCGCGTAATGCGATAAAACTTTGCATCCGGCTAAATACACCGTTTCTCTCATACCGGGAATATTGCTAGCTTGTGCATCCATTCGGCTAGTGACCAATGACATCAATGCGGCGATTACAGAATTCGGCATGGCCAACATTCCCGGCATTAATTGATTGAAAAAATCGATTGCCGGCTCTTTACGAACCTTGCTCACAAAATCGCCAACCGCTTGCAATTGTTCGTTTAAGTCGGAATACACCGGCGCGTGATAACTCACACCACTAAAGCGATTTCCGCCTTCTGGGTCACCTGGCTTGCGTACACTCACCGGAAATGACAGCGGCACTGCCTCAAGCGTCATATCATAGGCTTCGTGATAACGGCGAAAACCGCCGATAATTCCCGCCAGATAAACGTCGTTAAACGAAGCACCAGCGTTCTTTGACGCGGCCTTCAACGCGGGAAAAGGAAGCTCAAATATCTCTATACGCGTTGCTAAGCCGCGCTTTCTAAACAGCGGAGAACCACCACCACTTTGCGCTTGATTAAGCGCCATAATTGAGCGAGTGTAGTCCAAGGCCATTTTTGAAAATTCAGTTTCCCGATCGCTAATCCATTTATAGGCATGTCGGCCCATACTAGATGCTGTTGACGAAAGCTGTTTAAAGTCAGTTAAGAGTCTTCCACCAACCTGCCGACGCCACAACGACTTTTGGGGCTGCCATTTCGGTATGGGGCTTAATACCTCATCTGCACTGCGTGCCAGCAAACCTTCAAACAATTGAATCAGTCCCGCACCATCTGTCAGGCTGTGATGGATTTTCAATGCAAAGGCGCTGCGATTTTTGTCCAAGCCCTCAATAAGCACAATCTCCCACGGTGGACGACTGCGATCACAGGGCGTGGTTGAAAATGACTCAAGAAAGGTCATGAGGTCCGACTGCATGCCCGGCGCCGGTAACGACACCCTGCGCACGTGATACTGCAGGCTAAAGCTCTCGTCATCTACCCAGCTAGGCAGCTGCCCAACACCACTTATAAATACCTTTTGGCGCAGGCGTGGCACCACGCCAACCATCCACTCCATCGTCGCCATAAACCGCGACCAATCGGGCGTGCCCTCTAAAATATGCAAAGACGTTCCGGTAGAGCGGGTTTTGGGCAGCACTTCCATACGCCACATAATGGCTTCTGAGGCGGACATGACTTTATCGCCACCCCAGTTTTTTAGTTTCGCTAAACGTTCAGCACTTACGCTAGTCTTAATATTAGATTCCGGCAAGCTAGCGTGCGGTGCAGCGGCTTTTTTAGGCGCCGTCTTACGGGCCGCAGCTCGCTTAGTGGCAGTCTTTATTTGTGGCTTGGTATTAATAGGTTTCTCATCACTGAAGGTAATGGACGCACTAGAGACAGAACCCGCCGATTCCGGGTTAGTATTCTGCGGCATGTATCACTCCTTGAGGAGGCGCACATAATGGCGCCCCACTAAACTTTAAATTAAAAACTTCGTATCTTGAAATATTACGACGACGCTTTAATGCTTTTAGTTACCGCAGGCAAAGTTGGCCAATCATCAATAGTGTCGACAAACATTTGTCGAACTTCGGCGATTCTATCGTCGAGTTCATCAGCCGCCCAGGCAGAGACATCAATCGGGTCAAGCACACAAATATCCACTGTGCCGGCGCGCATCGCCGAATCCTCACGCCACATCAACTCACCCGCATTGCGAATAACAACAGGAATAACCGGCACCCCGGCTTGACGAGCGATATGAAACGCACCCTTCTTAAATCGGCCGACCTTAGGAGTATACGAACGGGTTCCCTCTGGCGCGATGGCAACAGACAATCCGCGATTCAATCTATCTACCGCTGGCTGTAAAGCTTCTATCGCTTTTTTGGAATTACTACGATCTAAAAATGACATTTCGGCCATGCGCAAGAATGGGCCAATAATCGGCACATTTTCCGCTTCTTTTTTAACAACGCCGGTTAATTCTCTGCGAATAATATTATAAAAAATGAAAAAATCTAGTTTGCTCTGATGATTCAAAATAAATACAGCAGGACGAACTTTCCACAGATTTTGTTCATTTAAAATATTGATTTTGACACCGGCCAAGGCCAAGCCTAACTCGCTGCCGATGGTGCCAATCATATCGGCGGCACGACGGGGTTCATTATAAAAGCGATTATAGGTCATACCCGCCAGCATCGTCGCCGTCATGGCCGAATAGGCGCCAATGGTACCGGCAACGGCTTTTAGCGGCGCGCGCTTACGCGGATCAAAATTCAAAACCGGCCAACCAATGATATCCGCCTTGGTCAGTAATTTAGCCTGGGGATTCACTGCGGTAGGAAGCCCAACTGCCGATAAAAAATCTATATCTTCATCGCCATTGGCGTAGCCATAACTTTTTGTGATGGCGACTTTTTGCTTTTTACAAAACTGACGAACCGCCTCAGCTTTGTTCTTACCCCACAAGGGTTCACCTACCAACTTACCATTCACAATCCCGCGTTTCACTTCTAGCTCTGTCGCTAAAATATGCTCAATATCATATTCTGCCGCCAGTGATTCTATTTGGTAGCGGGTAGCAGACGAGGCTATCGCCACGGTATGACCAGCACGAATATGGGCTTGCACCAAGCTATAGCCCTCATGAAACATACGCTTGGCGATGCGTTCTATAAATAATCTAGCCCACAGCTCACGAACTTCTTCTTCGCTATTGCCAGCCCACTCTGAAATCAGTTCTTTGAATAATTCGGCAAATTCAGCTTCATCAACAATATCTTTGAAAGATGCGCTTACGCCGGTAATAATTTCCTTCAGACTTATTTTACGAGTACGAATACGCTCTTTAAAATATTCTGCCGCCGAATAACCGTCGATCAAGGTTCCGTCAAAATCAAAAAATGCACCCACTGACGGCCCTTGTGGTCCCGTTTGAATACGCGAAATAGCTAACTCTAATCCATTCATTTAAAACTCCGCTGTGCTTACCTTAGGCTAAGCCACATCAACTCAAACATATATATAATTATTACAAGCCAACATTAAGGTTTTGCACTAGCTGCAAAGCTATGAACGCTAACGATTATTGAACCTGATATTAATTACAAACTACCCAAACTTTATATTGTGAAAGACTCACAAGTTCAGCGCGGACTTCAAAAACTGAGTAACAAAGTGTATGGATACAGCTTGCATGCCGCACAATATTTCTTTGCGCTTAGGGAAGTAATACCCGCACTTCAATCGCCATTGAAGATATCGCCTAACGGGACGGGGCATCGCATCATCACTACAGTAATTCAAGCTACAGAAGCCTTGATACCAACTACTGACAAGCAAGTCAATAAAATAGCTTGCTGAATAAGAGCCTAGCCGCCCAACTACAAATCAGCTAGCGACCAGCATCGAGAGGTGATAAAAATTTACAAAGATGTGAAGCTGGATTCACCCTCAATCTGGCGCGAGGTAACTCATCACCAAGGAGTGAACGGTATTTTGCACTGTGCGTTTTGAATTGCCAGAATAGCGCATATGCGCAACGGTATGCGCCATGCCCATAATAACCCGCGATGCATCACTTGCATTTATTTCTAATGAAATAGAGTTATCTTTACGGCCTTCTAACAACAACTTACGCAAGCCAGATACCGCCTCTTTATAAAATTCGAGGTACATATCCCAAATAAAGCCTCGCGTAAAACCCGACCATTCCAACCAAATACGAACGTAATGGCTGTTTTCATCTATAAGAGTCTGGAACGCCAATAACAAATCTTCAATACGCTCATAGGCTGGCGACGATTTATCTAGGCGTAGCACAATCATTTGATCAATAAAGTAACGATGGATTTCCGTTAATACGGACTGCTGCAACATATCGATGGTTGGAAAATAATGAAACACCGTGGGCACAGACACGCCAAGCTCGGCAGAAATATCCGCGTGGTTCGCGTTAGCTAATCCGCGCTCGGCAAACATATGTATACCGCACTCAAGAATCTGCTGATACCGAAGTTCTGGGGACATTCGCCGCGCCCTAGCCTTCGGCTCAAGTCGCTTAATCGATTTAACGCCCTGTTTCTTCAAGTTTTTCTCCAGCCAAACAGTCCAACAACAAAATAATGCGACATATTACACCGCGTGTCCGTGTACAAAATACTCATCGACAGACAAACACGCACCATTACTACGCACACATTATACCGATATTTCCGGCTACGATTTGCGCTTATACGGTCTTGCTATATCAAGCTCTAATACGCAAAAACCTAGCAAACTAATACCAAGCAAATCCATAGCCGAACTCACCCCAAGTTCCTGATAATAATTTACGACACTTCTACAGGAGAGAAGATCATGTTGAATAGCAAGAGTGACGCTATGCTGAAACACACCCTTAACACCAATATGGCCATTCTAATCGGAGTTATGCTTGTACTTACACTTTTTATACCAAATATCAGTTAGTTGGCATTTTTCGGCGGCAATATCATAATAATTAGTGCCGCTTAACACCACCCTCCCTCCACTAACACTCTATTCCACACCAAAATTCACCGCTTTAAGCCCAACTATACCCCCTAAACACATCAACACTGATCTAGAAACACTACTAATTCGTAGCAGAAGCAACAAGGCAAAGCGGTCGTAAACCCTAAGCCACACCCATCTGATCTACGAGATTAGGCCGATGAAATACACTCTGAACGAGCATATCGTTGTTAATCGCTCTATCGACGCCTGCTTCGCCTACCTAAAGGATTTCTCAACGATCGAACAATGGGACCCCGGCGTTTACCGTTCACGCAAATTAACCGCGGGCCCACCAAGCACCGATACCAAATATGAGATATTGCTGAAACTACCCGGCAATAAGCACGCAGCCATGCAGTACACCCAGATCGCCATCAATGAACCACATCAGCTGATACTTCATGGTGACGGCGGCAGTTTCAAAGCCTTAGACACCATCAGTTTCACCACCGTTGATGCCAATCGCACCCGTATCGATTATACCGCCGAACTGGATTTAGCATGGCTAAGCCCCGCTTTTGGATGGACCATAAAGCCGTTCTTAAATCGCATTGGTAAAAATGCAATTAAGGGCTTAAACGCCGCTCTCACCAATCCCAGCGCACCCTCACGCCGACGCTTAAAAGACACAATCTACGACAAACTCATCGTGCCGGGCACTCTCGGTTTTGGGAAGCGCGGTTATTTATCCCTGCCGCGGAAATCCCACACCAACAGAATGGATGGCAAAGTGGTGGTCATTACTGGCCCCACCGCGGGGTTGGGCTTGGCCGCAGCCTGCGAGCTAACAAGATTAGGTGCGACGCTGGTATTACTGGGCAGAGACAGACAAAAACTCGACTCTGCCGCCGAGCAAATTCAGGCCTTTAGTGGCTGCTCCCAGGGTGTCCTACATATTATCGAGGCCGACCTAAGCTCTCTTCAAGCAACAGAAAAGGCAGCGAAGCAAATTTTACATACGCAGCCACACATTCACGTTTTAATTAATAATGCCGGTGCCTTATTTGCTGAACGCGAAGAAACCAAGGAGGGCTTTGAGCGAGCGCTGGCAGTTAATTTTCTCGCGCCGGTACTACTTAACAAGCTACTCCAGGCCCGCCTTAAAAACGACAGCCGTATTGTTAATGTGGTCTCTGGTGGCTTATATTTTCAAGGCTTAAAAATAGACGACTTACAATTTCGCAAAGAAACTTACGACGGCAGCAAAGCCTACGCCCGCGCTAAACGAGCCCTGCTCTATTTAAGCCAAGACAGCGCTGCAAATCACACCGCGTGTTACTACACTATGCACCCCGGCTGGGCTGCCACGCCCGGCGTAGCAAAATCATTACCCGCCTTTAATAAGAAGTTGCAAAACTACATGAGGGATAGCCGAATGGGGGCCGACACCATGATTTGGCTGGCAACCGCACCAGAGCTTAAAGATTACAAAACGCCACAACTGTGGTTTGACCGTCGCCCCCACACCTGCGACGTATTACCGGGAACCAAATCTAAGCCCGAGGAACTGCAGCGGCTTAAAAACTGGACGACAGCGACGCTATCGCCGTTTGTTTAGACGTATCAAATGCATACCCAGCAATAACTCATCTCTCGAAATTGAGACTTAAGCTATAACAATGAGAAATGTCTTACACACAAGATAGCTAATATCGGATTCACCGCAGCAACCAACAACCTAAACTAGCCGAGGTCAAGGATGACTACGGTGCAACAAGGATGTACTGCACCACCACTAAGGTAGGTTTATACAAAAGTAGATCAATAAAAAAGGCCTCGCAGGGCACTGCTGTCCCACAGTTTGACAGTCATAAGACCAACCTCATTTGAGGTTGGTCTTTTTGTTTGAGCGGCGGACTTGGATTAAAGATCTCTATCAGCGCCTTTCTCTCAAACAGATTCAGTTGTAACACTCTCAGCATGCG
>JAGPVP010000096.1 GCA_018066965.1 Zhongshania sp.
TCCAGACCAGACCTCGCGGTCAAGCCCTTGCCATTCGCTAGTAGTTAACATCTAATAGCGATCATAAATCGCTAAGGATGGTGACCTTCCTACAGAGGACTTTCACCTCATTAGTTCATACCCATGCTGGGCGTACACAAGGTAAGGCAGCGCGACGCCAAAAAGCGGCGCGGCCTGCTTACGGCGTTAGGTATACCCAATAATGGAACCGAAACAAACGAAAATAGGTATCGAAACGGAAGACGCTGAATCGGGAAACGTTGATGCGGAATTTCCGTGGGCTGATCATCTAGGAGGTGATCGTTACCAGCTTAAGAACTTTCCATTTTACGCTTACGGTGTGTCATTTGATGATGTAGTAGAAGCCCATCCAAAATACGAAGACGATCCATATCCTTATTTAACTAAAGTTTTAGAAAAGTCAGGGCATCGAACTCTTCGAATTTTGCTGGATGAATCGATCAAGGAATCTAAGCGATCTGTAGCTATATTAGAGCATTTGGCATCAATGGATTGCGGGTACGAAGGTATGGGTGGAGAAAAATATTTTGTTATAAACGTCCAGCCCCAATGCGACTTTGATGCCGTCCGTGATTATTTAAATGCTGAGAATGTACGGTGGGAATATGCTGATCCAACTTATGATCAAATACATGAGTAAAATACCTAACAAACACATCAAAAACCGCTCCACTTCGTTACGCTGGACCTCCCTTTCGGTCGGCCTTTTATGTGGGCGTTAGCTGATGAGGTGCACTGACATGAGCGGCGGAATATGACCGAGCATACATACAGCGACTGGCTATCCATGTACTGTAAAGATCATGAAGATCCATTTGTTCGAGAATCTGAAGCAATGGTTCGGCATTGTTTAGACCTTGATGAAAAGGTGCCTAATGAATACGGATGGAAATTTTCAAGCAAGGAATCATTAGAGAAACAGATCAGTGAAGTAGGCAGTTATCAAGAAGTAAACTCAATCTTTTGGAAAGACCAAGCGCGTAATGTTGAGGCTTATGCCTTAATGACGTTCTGGCGCGGGGTTGAGTTGATAAAGTCTTGCTTGTTTGGAATCAACGCACGGGAGGTGATTGCGCCAGCAATTTCTGCTCGCTCATTACTTGAGCTCTCGACGGTTTTCCTATTGAATGCCAATACTTTGCATAAAACTTTCGGAGAGCTGTCGTTTCCGGACAATACAATAGTGACTTCAAGCGAGGTCGAGGCTCTCGTGGTAAAGATGATTTGGGGAACAAGATATGGAGAGCCAGAACCATATTTGACTCAAACAAATATTATGACATCGCTTCAGCGACTATCTAAGAACCCGAAGGCTGCAGAGTTGATGCCTAATTACGAGTTTCTGTGCGACATAGCTCATCCTAGCTTCATAGGTAATACCAGCTACTGGTCACATGTGGATTCGGTTTATCCGGATGGTTCAGAAAAACGAGTAATGTCGCGTTTGTCGAGCAGAGAGTTCAATACAGAAATTACTGATAAAACCATATGGACTCTGGCTTGGTCTTCAGCCTGTGTTCGTAACGCTTTCGAGATTATGAGTGATGCGAATAGAGTCCTTTTGGGCAAGCTGAAAATCAGCTAACAAACGGCTGTTGTCGCCCCTTCGGGGCTGGGACTGGCTTTCCGCCGCTTCGCGGCTACAAGTCCGCCCCAAAGCCGGGCGTTATACGTAAGGAGAGTACGTCATTATCGAATTACTTAAAGAATATGCTTTCCTTGCACCGTATGGCACAACGCTTGGTGTAGCTGTTGCTGTATGGCAAATCGTCAGAAGTAATATACAACAACGAACCAACTTCGAAGATTCGCTGACCAAAGAATATCGTGAAATTATACGCCGCATTCCATACAAAGCTCTTATTGGTGAAGATCTTTGTGAAGATGATCGAATATCCGCGTATAACGAAATCTATAACTACATGGATTTGTGTAATGAGCAAATATTCCTTCGCATGTCAGGTAGGGTTCGCTACAAAACGTGGAATAACTGGCAAGAAGGGATGCTGACTAACTTTTCCTTAAAAGTCTTTGATCGGGCTTCCCAAGAAATATTTAGCAAGCTAAGCCATAACTTTAAAGAGCTTAAAAAAGTGCAACGCTCAGGCTACAAAACAGACCCTAAGAAATGGAAAAACGTATAACAAGCAAAGGCAGCATCGCCCTGCGGGCTGGACGCGCTAACGCGCGCCGCTGCTTTGGGCGTTATGCATCATGAAGAATGTAGCCATTATTGTACTGTCGTTCTTAGTCTTACTTGTTGGCTCCGTGTCATTTTGGGCGCTAAGAGACATTGCGCTTGCGCAACCGAAATACCCAGTCCCGGATTGGTCTGTGGAGGATCTCAATATATTGAACGCTGCGTATGAGGAGCTTGGAGCGCGAAACCTCGTTCCGGTTAGATCATTCCCATACCGGATCGAGAGAGGGGGCGATAAAATCATTATAAAGTTCCGAGATGCGGAGTATTTGAGGGTGCTAGATTCGAAGGTGATCGGTGTCGAAATATATGATGGTTGTGTATTCTATATATTCGATTTGCAAATGAACTACCTGTCATCAGAGTTCTGTGGCTAATATGCATAACAAGCACGCGCAGTTAGCCGCTGAAAAACGCGGCGGGACAGCCAAAGCTCCGCACTTTTTTGTGCAATCGCTTCGCTCATTCTTGCACAAAAACGCGCTCCACTTTGCCTGCCCCTGGCGTGGGCGTTATTGGGAATCTAAATGAAGTTCGGTCTAATACTGTTGCTGGCGTGGCCTCTGATAGCACTAGGTAAGCGTTTTGGTATTACTCATTTGCCATGTGGATTAGTTTCTGGATTGCTTGCCAGTTTAATTGTAAATGCAGTTTTCTATTCTCTAGGTGAGCCGGGAACGAGTGTTGTTCTGGCATTAGTATTCTTTACGCCAATCAGCATTTTGGCGGGATTTTTCGTAAGTCGGAGAGTTTATGGCTTGGGCCCCATATTCAAAGACTCCCAATAACAACTGTTAGGAGTCCAAGAAAGTGAGAGCAGCAGTCATACTTTTGGTCTTTGTATCAAGCTCTGTTTTAGCACAGTTTGAGAGCGTTTATAGAATTGGCCCTGAATGTATCTTAGAGGCATCAATAGAAAATAATCCTATTGTTGTTCCGCCAGCGAAGCTTGGCTTTCAAATTAATGTTCAACTCAGTAAATCTGAAGGGGAGCAATTTAAACAATTCACTAAAGGCATTATTGGTTCCAATTTAAAAGTCACTAATGGCTTCGGCGAATCACTCAACATGCCGTCAAATCGTGTGGTAACAGAAATTGGCCAAAAATTCAGGCTCGCACCATACGCTACAAAAGAAGAAGCAAACAAAGCAATGCTGGTTTTAATGAAGAAAGGGGGGCGGTGTGGTAAAGCCTCCTAACAAAGCCAATCAAAATCGGCAGCGCATAAAGCGCGCTGCCTGGACCTCGCTATTGCTCGGCCTTTGTTGGCGGCGTTAGCTTTCAAAAGGTAGTAGGATATTGAGCCGTTTTTCAATAACAGTTGGCAATAAGACATTTCCTTCAAAAAAAGCCGCGCTTGCATTTTATAAGCAGATCATTGACCGCTACGGCTTTGGTGAAAATTTATCCGATGAAGATGCAAAGAGTTTAATAGCACTTGGTTTTAAAGAAGAGGGTACTTCTGAAGAAGTCGCAGAGCTTGCTGAAGAAATGGTGGCTGATTTCCATAAACATGACGAGGAAATTCCATCGAGAAAACTTCTAGGTGTCATGGTTGATCGCCACCCAACTAAAAATATCTGGCTGGAAGACTACGTGAGCTGCAGATACGTTTTTCTACAGCCTCGTTACAACTCTATGTGCCACGCTTGATATCACGGTAGAAGTTTTCATGGGAACCAAGCGCCATTAATTCCAAAATCAACTGTCCTTCATCAAAGCTATACCCTAGCAAGGTCAGTTGTTTGTTCATTTTGAATTTATGTACACGCAAAAAAGCTAGGTCGCCTTTTTTCTGCTCCCCAAGTTTTGGGTCTTTCATCAGCGCTTTAATAGCTTCATCCAAATCCTTTTTTTGGTTTGGCTTCAACTTTTTCACCACCTTTTTAAACGTAGGTGTTTGTAATACGCTAACGACCTTAGCCAAAGTCGTATTCCTCGAGCTTTCCAGCTTCTTTTTCTGCTTTGGCTATGATCGCTTGCTTAACAAATTCATATGGCAAATCTGGGTTATCTTCCATCATTTCGCCAATTTTCGCCCAGTGCTCAATCTGTTTAGGCGGTGTTCTATTCAGGGCTTTTGCCATAATCGTGGCTTTATCAATCAGATCTTGGTCTAATCGTATGCTTGTTGTAGCCATAGTCATATCCTTTTCAAGTCAGTATTTTGAAAAATGTAGCATATTGCCACAAATGAGGCAAGTTGTAACAAGGTGTTGTTGTCGCAGCGCAAAAGGCCGCGCTGCTGGGACGCCTTCGCTGGCGCTCTGGCGCCCCAAAACACGGCGTTAGGGCTGATTGATTATCTGGAGGGTGTCAGGGCCAATGGATCGACAGCATATCGTTGAGTATTTATCCTTAGCCTTCTTCCGATGTTGGCCAGTTTGTTAGCGTGTCGATATAAAGCTGGCGCAGCCCCTCTATTCTTTCGCTCAAATTATCCAGTGTCCAGTCGTCGACTGAGATTGGCGCTAACACTGCGGCATCTACTGTACCTGGGCTCATTACTGCGGCGTCCCGAGCTGCGATCATTTCTGCATTGCGAAATACAATTGGCACTATGGGTATGCCTGCTGCCATGGCCATGCGGAATGCGCCTTTTTTAAACTCGCCCACTAATTCTGTGTCGACGCGATTGCCCTCGGGGGCGAGGCAGATTGAGATGCCCTTGCGGGCCAGTTCTTCTATTGGCTTAAGTGCTTCCACTGAGCCTTTTGAGTCGGCGCGATCGATAAAGGCGACATCGGCGAGTTTGCCAATGGTGCCGGTGAGCCAGTGATTTTCCAGTTCTTTTTTTCCTACACCGGTAAAGTCTTTTTCAATCAGTTTGGCCGCCATAAAGGCGTCGTAGTTATTGCGGTGATTAAAGATAAATACCGCGGGTCGCTGCGCCCAGAGATTCTCCTTGCCAATAACATTGAGTTTCACGCCGTTTATTTTAAACATGCGATCAATCCAGCGGGGCGAGGCGTAATTTAATATGGCGCGCTTGTCGCGTTTGAGTAAACCGAGCCCTAAGCCAATACCGGCAAATGGCAGTACGCTCATTACACCGGCGGTGGAGCGCAGGGCGCCGTTGTTTTTGCGGCTGACAAAACGTTGAATTGGCCAGCCCCGTGACTTTGCAACCCGAGCTAAATTTTTGCCGGGGTTGGTGGGGCGGGGGTGTCCAACTAAATGCATTAAAGCTTCATCTTCATTGCCGTCGGCGTAGAAGTAGCAGTCGCTCAGTGGCGCTTGGCGCTCGTCGGCAAAGTGCTGGGCTGCTTGGGCTTTGCCCTTGGCCCAAATTAGGGGTTTTGCTATTTCGCCGCTGAGTTGTTCGCCACTGAGTGCAAAGCGATTGCACAGCACGTGTTCAATGCCAAAAAAGCGCGCTATGGGTTCTACTTGGTAGCAGGTGGCGGAGGACGACAGTATTACCGTGTGACCCTGCTGTTGGTGAGCCTTAATAATTTTACGCATTTCTGGGTAGATTAAATTAATAATTTTTTTGTTAAACAGCCGTTCGCCCATGGCCATGAGTTCGAGATGGTTGCGACCCTTCCACGCGTCAGCGCCAATTTGCAGCAGATCTTCAAAGTCGGCTTTGCCGATGGCGGCATTGATGCCGGTGTTTGCTGTGCGCAGAAATTCTTGCAGTGTAATGTCTTTGTTTTTTAGGCGTTGCTTGCTCAGGTGGGTGGCCGAGAAGCCAGCGATAATGGTGCCATCAAGGTCAAAAAATACACATACCGAAGGACCTTTTTTTGACGATTGTATGCTGTGTAAAGTCGATGCCAAGACCTGATCTGGGTGGCTCATGATTTACTTCCTTCCGGGATACTTGCTTTGGCGTTGACCGCTTTTTTGGGTGCTGGTTTTTTTACTGCAACCGGCTTGCGTACAGGGGCTTTTTTCTTTGCCGGACTAACGGCGGGTTTTAACAGGGCGTTAAATTCATCGCTTAGGCATTGTATTAGCAGATCGGGTTGGCTAAACGCTGCGGTATCACAGTGACTGCCGATATAGCATACGCCCTCGTGTGACATCATCACTAACATTAGCGGAATGCCCGGTAGTGGCCCAAAGGGGTACATTTTTACAATTTTACTGCCGGCGATATAGGCCGGGTCGCGGAGGCCGGGCACATTGGAGGCTTGTACATCGACATGGCTGGCCAGCTCGCCCAGCTCCTTAAGTACGCTAGCGGGTAAGTGGACTAACAGCGGTGCTACGCGGTTAACAATATTGATCGCTGGCTCGGCAATGGCTTGCTGTACTTGGACTTGAATTAGATTAATACGGCGTTTGGGGTCGGTTTCGCTCAGGGGCAGGGAAATACGCGCTGCGGCAAAGTGATTGCCGCCGTCACTATCATTCGCGGTGCGCAAATTCACCGGCATGGCCAGCGGCAGGGCGGCGAGCTTGCAGCCGAGTGCGCTATGGTAGCGGTGTAGGCCACCGGCAATGGCGGCAATGTAAATATCATTGATACTGGCATCTAAGGTTTTTGCGCAGGCTTTTAGGTCGGCGAGGGGGTATTCCAGTACGTCGAGGCGACGGCCAAGGCTGCGGCGCATTAATAGTGGCGAAGGCTGGCTGTCGCCGTTGCTTAAAATACGCTTGGCCGATTGCCAGTGTTGCTTAAGTTCGTCGAGGCGCTCACTGGGGTGGTTTAGCAGACCTCTGCCACCGCGAATACCCTCGCGTATTTTTGTGTTGAGACTGGGTATTGCCCTGATAATGGCTTGGCTAATACCGCGCCGACTCAGGCTAATACTGTCGATGTCTTCAGGGATGGGGGCGGCCAGTGGTGGTCGGGCAGGTGTCGCTCGGTGGTCATTGAATAAGAGCTTTAAAAGCATAAGCCCGCCCATGCCGTCGGATACCGCGTGATGCATTTTTAAAACTAACGCCGCCTTAGCGCCTTGCTCCTTGACGCCTTCGACGATAAAAACCTCCCATAGTGGGCGCTGGGTGTCCATTGGCGCAGCGAGGATCTGGTTGGCGGTATCGAGTACATCGCGCAGCTTACCGGGGCTAGCCGCGCTAATGCGGCGCAGGTGGTAGTCTAGGTTAAAGTCGGGGTCGACTACCCAGCGCGGGGCGGTAATGGCCAGGGCGGGCGCGACAATATGCTGACGCAGACGAATAAATTGCCTGCTGGCGTAGTCGAAGGTGGCGCGCAGCTCTGTGAAATCTGGCACCTCATCGAGCAGGGCAATTGACAGCATCGCGCTGCGGGTTTTTACCGAGGCTTCGCCGCGCAGCATTAGCAACTCCAGGGCGTCGACCTCATCTTTAAATGTACTTTGGCTGTCAGTCATGGTTTTGAACTCGATTAAAAAAACGTTGATTAAAGGTGCGGCGGGCTGAGGCAAAGCGATGATCACTGAGTTGTAAAAGTGTCTCTAGCTCCTCGATATAGCGCTGTCCTAGCTGGGCCTGATAGGCTCCGGTATTGTCGATAACGCCGCGATTTTCGGCGATTTGTAAGCCGGTTTTGAATAAATGTATCGATGCCGCCTCGGAGTGGATAATGCGCTTTTGCAATAGATACTGCCGCGCTGCACCAGCGCAAAATTGGAAGAAATTCTTGTTGCCGAGGGCGTCTTTGTCGGCTTGTAATTTAAGGCAGACGGCGACCACCCA
Organism: Zhongshania sp.; assembly: GCA_018066965.1. GTDB lineage: Bacteria > Pseudomonadota > Gammaproteobacteria > Pseudomonadales > Spongiibacteraceae > Spongiibacter. The sequence continues at coordinate 7,857 of JAGPVP010000096.1, forward strand.
ATAACTTTCTAAGAAACAGCGCAACACACTGTCGGCGGTAATGGGCTGCATG
>JAGPVP010000099.1 GCA_018066965.1 Zhongshania sp.
TGATCACGAATCAAGGCAACGGCTTCTTCTTTGAATTCTTTAGAGTACTGCTTGTAACTGCGTTTCTGTACCATGATGACACTCCAATAATTGACGGGTATTGTCTCTTATTAAAGTGTCCGGTTCATTCAACCAGAACAGACTAAGCCCATTATTTCTACCAAAGATTCCTTTCCTGATAATAACTCGTTTGTCATAAATTTAAATGAGTTATGTAACTCGCCAAAGAGTTAATAGGAATGACTCTACTGTTTGCACGGTGTGACGGCGTGGAAACTGTGAATAGAAGTGAGGTGTTATCAGCGACTCATCGCACTGCTTAGACTGTGCTATTCGTCATGATCACGCCGGATTCGACCGGCGCCTAAACCCTGCGCATAGCACCAGCCCCACACACAAAACAATAATCGGCATAGAGCCATACCGCGTAAACGGCGTGGTGCCACTCCGTGCGTGAACAACACCTTTTAAATTTCCGGCGGTAAACGACGGTATGCGCGTTCTAATATTGCCGTGGTGATCTACTAGCGCGGTGATACCAGTGCTAGTGACGCGGATGAGTTCGCGGCCATTTTCCAGTGCGCGCATTTGCGCCATTTGCATATGTTGGTCGGGACCAATGGAGTGGCCGAACCAGGCGTCGTTGCTGATGGTGAATAAGAGATCGGAGTCACCGGCGCTGCGGGCGACTAAGTCTGGGTAGGCAATTTCGTAGCAGATCGACGGCGCGAGCTGCCAGCCCTTGACCTGTAAGTGAGCTTGGTCTGGGCCGCCGCGACTGAAGCTGGACATCGGTAGGTCGAAGAATTTAATAACGCCGCGTATGTAGTGCGATAGCGGCACGTATTCGCCAAAGGGGACTAAGCGTTGTTTGTGGTAGATGCCTTCGCCGCCGCTGATAACCATCACCGAGTTGTACATGTTTTCGTCAAAGCGAGTGGGTATGCCGGTGATAAGCGCGCTGTTGTTGGCTTCGGCGCGTTCGGCTATGTAATCAAAATACGATAGGGCATTGTGGTAAAGGGCTGGGATGGCGGCCTCTGGCCAAATGACCAGATCTGAGTCTGCCCACAGTTCTTCCGACGCGTTGTCGTACTGTTCTAAGGTGGCCCAGTATTGGGTGTAGGCCCATTTTTTCTCTTGCGAAATATTCGATTGCACTGCGCCAATGCGCAGTGGGGCTTTGCTATCTGCTGTTGTCCATTCATGTTTTTGCAGTGAAAAACCTAGCCCGAATAAGGCAACGCAAGCAGCCAGTGAGGCATAGCCATGACGCTTTAAGGCTTTGGGTGCGGTAATGCAGAGGGCGATTGCAGACCCGCTCAGTGCAACCCAAAAGCTAAGTCCGTAAACACCGACGACTGGTGACCACCCAGCCATCGCGGTGTGTAAGTGCCCGTAACCTAGGTAGAGCCAGGGGAATCCGGTAAATACCCAGCCACGCAACCATTCTGATAAAACCCACAATGCCGCAAAGCCCAAGGTTCTGCCGGCATTACCGTCGCGAACCCAGCGACAGTAGCAGTAACCAAGCAGTGCGGGCACAAGGCCTAAACCGATACAAAATACGCCGGTCATCAGGGTGGCGAGTATTGCGGAGGTTTCGCCAAAATCGTGCATGGCAACATAAACCCATGACACGCCGGTGGCGAAGCTGGCACTGCCAAAGCACCAGCTCAACAAAAAGCCTTGTTTGCTGCTTGCGGTGTTCATGCTCGCGGCAAGTGCGGCCATGGCAATAATGGCAGTCCACCACCAATCGAAGGGAGCGAGTGAGAGAGTAAGGCTGGCGCCGGCGACTGCAACAAATAGGTACTTAATTTTCACAGGGCAGTGATCCAAGCCTTCAAAATTTAATGGGGCCTAGTGTAGCGATGGCCTCTGTTGGGTGCTAGCGCAAATATGTGAATTAACGCGGGCGGGCCTCGCTGCTTGCGGTGATGGGGATTGGTGTGTTGTCGCCTTGGTCTTCATCCGTGTCACCGGTGCTGGCAATAAGGTATTCGGGTTTGGGCGTTTTTTCGGGGAAGCGGTCGGTGAGTGGTTGGGGACTGCCACTGTTGTCGATAAGGTAAACGTGGCGGCGGGTTAAAGCACGGGCTTCTTTTACACCGCAGGAATGGGCGATAACACCGACTTCATGCATTAAATTTAGGGCGTAATTTTTAACACGGGTGGCTTTATCCGCGGGCACTAAGCCGCGCTGTAATTCTGGGTCGTGGGTAGTGATGCCAGTGGGGCAGGTGTTTTTATTACATTGCAGGGCTTGGATACAGCCCAAAGCAAACATAAAGCCACGGGCGCTAACAATAAAATCGGCACCTACGCATAAAGCCCACGCTGCTTCGGCTGGGTTAATCATCTTGCCCGAGGCGATGACTTTAATGCGCTTGCGCAAATTGTATTCGTTTAATTTATCGACCACCAAGGGAAGGCTGCGGCGAATGGGTAGGCCAACATAGTCCATTAAACTTTGCGGCGCGGCGCCGGTGCCACCATCGGCGCTGTCGATAGTAATAAAATCGGGGGCGTATTTTAAGCCCCGTTTATGGATGATTTCGCCTAGCTCATCTAGCCATTCAGAAAAGCCGATAACGGCTTTAAAGCCGACCGGTTTGCCGGTGAGCTCGCGAATTCGCACCACCATATCTAGGAGTTGGTCGATATTGTGGATGTCGGTGTGACCATTGGGACTAATGGAATCTTTGCCGATTTCAATGCCGCGAATATTGGCAACTTCTTCGGTGACTTTACCGCCGGGTAAAATGCCACCTTTGCCGGGCTTGGCACCTTGGCTGAGTTTGATTTCGATCATTCGCACTTGTGGGTGGGCGGCGATGGCTTTGAGTTTCTCGTCGCTGAGATGACCTTCGGCGTCGCGCACGCCGTATTTGGCGGTGCCAATTTGAAACACAATGTCGCAGCCCGCTTCTAGGTGGTAGGGCGATAAACCACCTTCGCCGGTATTGAGCCAAATGCCGGCTTCTTTGGCGCCGGCGCTCAGGGCGCGGATAGCGGGTTTGGAAATGGCGCCAAAGCTCATGCCGGAAATATTAAAAATAGCCGAGCTGGTATAGGGGTGCTTGGCAAAGCCTTCGCCGATGGTGACGGCGTGGGTGGGCGCGGCATCTTGGCTTAAGGTGGGGAACAGGCAGTTCATGAACAAGACTTCATTGGCTTGGGTTAGCGGCCGTGTAGACCCAAAGGCAATGGTGGTGTCGATATTCTTAGCGGCGCGGTACACCCACGAGCGCTGCGAGCGGTTAAAGGGCAGTTCTTCGCGATCCATGGCAAAAAAGTACTGGCGGAAAAACTCACCAAGGTGCTCAAAAATATAACGAAAACGCCCAATAACGGGGTAGTTACGGCGTATGGCGTGCTGGGTTTGGGTGATGTCGCTGATGTAAATGTAAACCAGATACACCGCGCCTACGCCGAGCGCGAGTAAGAATAACAAGGCGCTGTATTCGATAAAGGTACTGGCGATTTTGTTGAGGGTATCTAGGGTGTGGTCGGACATACGTGCCTCTACGCTGGTAAAAATGAGCGATTTAGGGTGAACGGACCCTAAGCCCATTGTAGACCCTAATTGAGACAGAAGTTCGAGGAACAGGATATTTCTGTTCCTCGATATTACGATGGGTGATTGTTTAGTTTTCGCTGAGCTTGCGCATCCGGAGCAGGTGGATTTGTCTGCTGTCGGCGTTAACCACTTTGAATTCGTAATCTTCTAGTCGAGTTATTTCATTGCGACTAGGTAGATGGCCAAAGGCCTTCAGCAATAATCCGCCAATGGTGTCGAATTCCTCGTCGCTAAAGCGGGTATTGAAATAGTCGTTAAAGTCATCGATAGGCGTGAGCGCTTGAACTACAAAATCGTTGTCTGCAATTTTACGAATTGGCAGGTCGTCGTCTTCGTCGTATTCGTCTTCAATCTCGCCGACAATTTGCTCGAGTATGTCCTCGATGGTGATGAGACCGGCGGCGCCGCCGTATTCGTCGATGACCACCGCCATGTGATGACGTTTTTCACGGAAGTCCCTCAGTAGCACGTTCAGGCGTTTGCTTTCTGGTACTAATGTGGCTGGGCGCAAGATGTCGCGGATGTCGATATCGGCGCTGTTTTCAAATTTCCATAACAGCGGCAGCAAATCTTTGGATAACAGAATGCCCAAGACATTATCGAGGGTGTCGCCGATAACAGGGTAGCGGGAGTGGCCGGTATCGATAATGATGGGGAGGAGCTCGCTGAGAGGTTGGTCCGCCTTCAGTACCACCATTTGGGGGCGGGGAACCATGATTTCTCTAGCCTGCATATCACTGATATGCATGGCGCCTTCAACAATACTTATCGCGTCGTCATCAATGACTTCATTCTGTTTGGCGACAGCAAGCAGTTCAAACAGATCTTCCCTTGTTTTGGGTTCAGATGAAAAAGCATAGGCAATTTTCTCGATCCAAGATTTATCACTTGGATCGTTGCTAGATCGATCTTCGCTCATGGTTTTGGGTGCTGTCCTCACAAAATAGGGGAATAAGGGTCACTGATATTCAGTGTATTTAATAGCGCAATTTCCAACGCTTCCATCTTTTCGGCTTCGTCATCGTCGATGTGGTCGTAGCCAAGGAGATGAAGTGTACCGTGAATTACCATATGCGCCCAGTGGTCTAGACAGGCTTTATGCTGCTCGCCAGCTTCGCGCTCTACTACTTGTTTGCAAATAGCGAGGTCACCGAGCAGGGGTAATTCGAGTTCTGGCGGTAGATCTGCCGGAAAGGATAATACATTGGTTGGGCCAGATTTTTGCCGATACTGCATATTTAATTCGGCGCTTTCGGTCTCGTCGATTAGGCGAATACTGAGTTCTGCCTCGTCGCGGTGCCCCTGTAGGGCGGCCTTAGCCCACAGTGCAAATTGCGCTTCGGTGGGCAAATTGGCGGCGTCACAGGCTATTTGTAAGTCGAGCTCTAGCTCGGTAGTCGCGCTCATCGCTGTGGGCCGTGGTCGGCTTCAAATGCGGCGTAGGCTTCTACGATGCGTTGCACCAGCGGATGGCGAACCACATCTTTGGCGGCAAAATGGGTCATGCTGATGCCGTCAATATCGCCAAGTACCTGCATAACATGAACGAGCCCAGACGGTGTGCCGCGAGGTAAATCTATTTGGGTGGCGTCGCCGGTAATGACGGCGGTAGAGCCAAAACCGATGCGGGTCAGGAACATTTTCATTTGTTCGCGGGTGGTGTTTTGCGCTTCGTCCAAAATAATGTAGGAATCATTGAGGGTGCGGCCGCGCATATAGGCCAGCGGCGCAATCTCAATAATATTGCGTTCAATTAACTTGGTGACGGTTTCTACGCCGAGCATTTCGTAAAGCGCGTCGTAAAGTGGGCGCAGATACGGGTCTATTTTTTGGGCGAGGTCACCGGGTAAAAAGCCGAGTTTTTCGCCCGCTTCTACTGCCGGTCTAACGAGCAAAATGCGCTGTACTTCATTAGAGGTTAAGGCTTCTACCGCGCAGGCTACCGCGAGATAGGTTTTGCCGGTGCCAGCGGGGCCAATACCAAAGTTGATGTCGCAGCTTTGAATCGCTTTAACGTAAAGCTGCTGATTCTTGCCCCGCGGTTTTATGCTGGCCTTTTTGGTTTGAATCAGCACGGGTTGATCGTCGCTGGGCACTGGGCGGCTGAGTTGTTCTATGCCAGATTCTTGTAAATGTAGGTGCACGGTTTCGGTGTTGAGTGGGCTGCCGTTTTGACTTTCGTTGTAAAGGTGTTTGAGCAATTGCACTGCATCGTCAACGGCATTGGTTTGGCCGTTAATTTGAAACGTGTTGGCCCGCGCTGCAATGCGAACCTGAAGGCGTCGTTCGATCAATTTGAGATTGGTGTCGAGATGGCCGCAAAGATCAGCCAGCAAACGGCTGTCGTTGGGCTCAAGGGTAAGTACGCGCTGTATTTCTTGTGCAGTCAATGGGTCACCGATTGCCGCAGCTGCGGCGCTAAAGGAGAGACAAAAGTCATAAAATAATGAGTCATCGATTAGCTGCGCAGCTCGCCGCGCAGTGAGTTAGCGTAGGCATCTAAAATATTCACGTCAACAAATTGGCCGATCACGTTTTGGTCTAGGCAGGGGAAGTTAACGACCCGATTGTTTTCGGTACGACCCTGCAGCTCACCCGGATCTTTACGCGACACGCCGGTCACCAGAATACGTTGTTGGCTGCCAACCATGAGGCGGCTGATACGGGCAGCATTTTGTAAAATGTGCTGCTGTAAAATGGCCAAGCGTTCCTTTTTTACGTCTTCTGGGGTGTCGTCGGGTAACTGCGCAGCTGGTGTGCCGGGGCGGGCGCTGTAGATAAAGCTAAACGACAGATCGAAGCCAATATCTTTAATCAGTTGCATGGTGTTATTAAAGTCGTCGTCGGTTTCACCGGGGAAGCCAATAATAAAATCAGATGACAAACTAATATTTGGGCGAATCGCTTTTAACTTGGCGATTTTTGCGCGGTATTCGTCGGCGGTGTGGCCGCGCTTCATGGCAGCCAAAATACGGTCACTGCCGTGTTGTACCGGCAAATGCAAATGATCGACCAATTCTGGCACGGTGGCGTAGGCTTGAATCAGCGCTTCACTAAATTCCACTGGGTGTGAGGTGGTGTAGCGAATGCGATCAATACCGTCGACTTGTGCGACAAAGTGAATAAGCTCAGCGAAGTCGATGATGTCACCTTCGTGGTTTTCACCGCGATAGGCATTTACGTTCTGGCCCAGCAAGTTCACTTCGCGCACGCCTTTGGCGGCCAGCTGAGCAACTTCGGCGATCACGTCTTCAAAGGGGCGGCTGACTTCTTCACCGCGGGTATAGGGCACTACACAGAAGGTGCAGTATTTTGAACAGCCTTCCATAATGGATACGAAAGCACTTGGGCCATCGACGCTGGGCTCGGGTAGCGAGTCGAATTTTTCGATTTCTGGGAAGGTAACGTCGACGATGATTGGGCCGTCTGCTTTTTTGGCGTCAAGCATATTCGGTACGCGGTGCAGGGTTTGCGGCCCAAAAATAAGGTCTACATAGGGCGCGCGCTTGCCAATGTCGCTACCTTCTTGGCTGGCAACGCAGCCGCCAACGCCAATTTTGATATTGGGGTTTTTGTCTTTGAGTTTTTTCCAGCGGCCTAGCTGGTGGAAAACTTTCTCCTGCGCTTTTTCACGAATCGAGCAGGTGTTTAGCAGCAGCACATCGGCCTCTTTGGGGTCATCGGTTAGCACCATGCCGTGACTGACGCCAAGCAAATCCTGGATGCGCGATGAGTCGTACTCGTTCATCTGGCAGCCGTGAGTTTTGATGAAGAGCTTTTTAGGCTTGTCAGCGGCGATTGGGGTCGCCGTCACCGATGCTGGGCTGGCGTTATTTGACGTGAGTTCTTCAGGCATAAGGTGCAAACAGGCTGCTATTAAAATTGGGCTGGTATTATAGCGAAAATACCGCCTAAAACCCAGAAGTGCAGTGGATTTGGCAAATTTATGCTATCATCCGCGGCCCGGTTTTCCGGTGTATTACAATCTAGCAAAGTGCCCTAAAGCAGTACCCAGAGACATTGGAAAGACTATGCCCCAAGCCCCTATTTATAAAGTCATTTTTCATAATAACAGCAAGGTTTATGAGCTTTATGCACGCGCTATTTATCAAAGCGATATGTATGGATTCATAGAAATTGAAGAGTTTGTGTTTGGTGAGCAAAACCAGATTGTGGTGAATCCGGGCGAAGAAAAACTGAAAAATGAATTTAATGGCGTAACGCGCAGTTATATTCCTATGCATTCAATCGTGCGAATTGATGAAGTAGAGAAAGAGGGCGCGGGTAAAATTGTGGACTCCGATGGCAGCAGTAACGTTCGTCATTTTCCCAGCTCTCCAGGGCGACCCATCACCCGCACACCTGATAGCGACTAAGCCAAATACCGCATAAATGGGTGCGAAGTTAAATGAAAAAGGGTGCCAATTGGCACCCTTTTTTGTGGTCGCGCAGCGTGTTTCGGCTGCGCAGCGAACGTTTAGCTCAGGCGTTGTTTTACTGAGGCGAGTTTCACGCAGGTCACAAACACCGCCATGGCGCGGTCAATTTCATCTAGGCTTGGCACGCTGGGGGCAATACGAATATTGCTGTTGGCGGGGTCTTTACCGTAAGGGAAGGTGGCACCGGCGGGGGTGAGTTTTACGCCGGCTTCGGCGGCGAGTTTCACCACGTCTTTGGCTAGGCCGGGCAGGGTGTCAAAAGACACGAAATAGCCGCCTTGGGGCTCATTCCAGCTAGCCATGCCGGTATCGCCCAAACCTTCGCGCAGGTGCTTCAGTACAATATCAAAGCGTGGCTTAAGTACTGCGGCGTGCAGGCGCATGTGCTCGGTGATACCGGCAGCGTCTTTTAGCAGGCGCACATGGCGCAGCTGATTAATTTTGTCGGGGCCGATTTGCGACATACCTAGGTGATGGGTAAAGGCCTTTAAATTGGCTTTAGACATACCCGCAAAGGCAACGCCGGCACCGGCGTAGGTGATTTTTGAGGTAGAGCCGAATAAATAGACGCTGTCTTCGGTGCCGTACTGGCGACAGAGGTCCATGAGGTTGGCGAGCTCTGGAGCGTCGTCGCTTAGGCTGTGAACGGCGTAGGCGTTGTCCCAAAAAATACGGAAGTTGGGACTGGCAATGTTGCCGAGTTTGGCGATGCGGTCAACCACTTGGTCTGAATATACGGTACCTGTTGGGTTGCTGAAACGGGGCACACACCAAATGCCTTTAATCGATGGGTCATTCTTTAGCAGTTGCTCAACGGCGTCCATGTCTGGGCCGTCGTTATTTAGTGCAACGGTGACAAGCTCGATACCAAGGTGTTCACACACACTGAAGTGGCGGTCATAACCGGGTACTGGCGCAAGGAATTTAACGGTGCCGCCTTCGCTGCTCCAGCTTTTTGCTAAGTCGCCAAAGCCTTGGTGCAAGCCGAACTGAGCCGCCATATACATCAGCGTTAGGCTGCTATTGCCACCGATAAGGGTTTCATCGGCATTCACGCCAAGTACATTGGCGAACAATCTTTTGCACTCAGGAATACCGTCAAGGCCACCGTAGTTACGCAAATCGGTGTTGCTTTCATTGCTTAGGTCATCGCCCAGAATTTGATTAATGCTGTCTGAGAGCGAAAGTTGTTCTGCGCTGGGCTTGCCGCGGGTCAGGTCAAGATTCAGGCCAGAGGCTTTAAACTGCTGGTATTCTTGGGTCAGAGTGGTTTCCCAGTCGCGCAGTTGTTCGGTAGTTGCTTGGTCGAGTTGCAAAGTCATCACCTTAATGCGTGATCGCCGTGAGGCGATTGAACGAGTAGACATTGGGTCGCGTTAGGCCTTGATGGCCAGACATGCGGGCGGGAAATTATACCTAGTTTTGAGCGGCATCAACACCCGCAAGCGCAGATTTGCTTGGCTATTGTATTAGCGTTTAGCGTCGGGTTTGCTAATGCTGACACTGCGTCCAGAGGCGTTTAGGCGCAGTTGGTGGAGTTCTTCAATTAAGATTTGGGCGGCGCGATAGCCATAATTAATACGTTGAAGGCCATCACTCAGTTCGGTTTCAATGTCTTTGCTCATCGCTTTGGCGCGGCGCAGTTCCGACCAGTCTGAGTGCGGCTTAATGTACCAGAGGATGTCGTCAACGAGTTGAAGGCTGCGGCGCAACGGCGCGCTGTTGCTGCCGTGGCGCAGCCAGTGATAAAGAATGATCGTCGTCATGGGGCCATAGAGCATATTGTCGACGCTTACCGACAGTTCGGCGCCATCGGTTTTTTCGTCCAGCATGTCGTGCACTTTTTTGCGCAAGCGAGTTAGCCGCTTCTGACCAACATCGGCATTTAGGCTGCGCTTGTCATTGAGTTTAATACTTTGTAGTAGGTGCTGGCAGCAGGCATCGACTTCTGCGCGAACGCTGTTGAATTGGCTGGCGCTGATATTGTGACCGGTAAATTTTCGGCTAATGGCCTTTAATTCAAGGTCAAATTGCTGCCGCTGGGCGGCTTGGGCATCGTCCCATTGGTTTAGCGTGTTAATGATTTGCCGGCAAATTTGCCTAGCGGGGTGCAGTGGGTGCATGAAGGCGCTGCGATCCTGCAAGGCGAGGGTGCTTACGCTGGTTTGCATGGTGTTAAGCGAGCCTAGAATACCTGGCGTTAATCTGCGCCGGGTCGTGAGTTGCTGAAATAGTGCGCCGGCGGCATCAAGTAAATCGCTGTCGCTGGGCTCAATGGCGTTTGGGTTATCGTTGGCGCTGCGGCGGTGGGAGTGCAGTTTTAATAAGCGCTGCAAGCGAGTTTCGGTGAGAGCGCGCTCTTGAGTCGACAGATTCTTTTCAGAGAGTTGCTGTTTTATATGGCTGATCCACGCTTCTACATTGTGGGTTTGGTTCTCTGCGGGCAGAGATTCAAGCAGAGCGTCATAAAGGTTGCTCAATTCCTGAATTAATAAACCTTGGAACATGGTTAAGGCTTGGTGGCGGTGAGCCGGCGCGAGTTGTAGTGGCACCAAAATTTGCTGAAAACCTGCTAGCACTGTAATAGGTGCTATCGCTCGGCAAAAATTGCGGAGCTGTGGTTTCTCATTCATGAAGTAGTCGTTGGGCAGTTTTTCAAGGCGTTGGGCTAGGCGATCTAGAGCGGGATAGCTGCCGGTGTCGTATGCGCGCTTGGTCGTAAATGCTTGATTGATATGGTCTGCAAACTGCCGAAATGCTTCGTCTTGACCACGTTTAACGGCGCTTTGCTGGGCTAGTAATTCGGCTTGTTCGACGGGATTGATCGCTGTTAGTGAGCGGCGATGGAAGTTGTCTTCAAGGCGCTCAAAGTAGCGGTACAGGTGCTCGCCAAACCACAATCTCGATTGCGATTTTAAGCGATCAGCTAGAAGTCCTGTTCCGGTTTGCAGCATGATTCAATCCGTTGTGCCTTTATTTTGGTTATTTCGGCACGTTTTCATACTTGAAAGTTTCACAAACATAGCACAAAAATGTCTTTTTGTGCCTTTGTTTTTGCGTTAGATCGCGGCGGATCTCTGCTGGTGTATGGGTTTTCTGTGCGCGGTTAAGGTTTTTCGGCGATAAAGGTCGCGCGACGTGGTGCGGGATAACCCTCAATGGTTTGGCTAGGGTCGTCCGGATTCAGAAATTCGGCCAGAGAATGGAATGTCATCCAGTCGGTGCTGCGCTGTTCGTCAGTGGATGTTTGGCTCACATCGATCAGCGTGGGGGATTTGAAACCAGCTTTTTTTAACCAAGCTTCAAGCGTGGTAACCGTGGGGATAAACCAGACATTGCCCATTTTGCTGTAGCGGCCTTCAGGCACTAAAACTTCGCCAGCTTTACCCTCAATGACTAAGGTTTCTAATATCAGTTGGCCGCCAGCGCGCAGGCTGTCGCGCAGAGCAATAAGGTGATCAAAGGGTGAGCGGCGGTGGTAAAGAATACCCATCGAAAACGTGGTGTCAAAAGCCTGTAACTTCTCTGGAAGGTGTTCAATACCCATTGGCAGTACCGCGACACGGCTGTCTTGAAGGTATTTTTGCAGCGCAAAATACTGCATAACGAACAGCGGGGTTGGGTCTATGCCGACCACCAAATTGGCACCCGCTCCGCGCATGCGCCAACAATGGTAGCCGCTGCCGCAACCAACATCTAAGACGCTGCGGCCGTCGAGCGGGGCGATAGCATCTTTGAGTCGATCCCATTTCCAGTCTGACCGCCACTCGGTATCAATGTGTACGCCGAAGAGTTCGTAGGGGCCTTTGCGCCAAGGGTGTAAGCCTTTGAGTGCATCTTGTAATTGTTGGCGCTGCGCGTCGCTGATGCTGCCGGCTGCGCCCACGCGAGAAGTATTGAGCGTAGTTGTGTTCGGGCTAAGATCGGGCAGGGCGGCAAGTGCTTCTTTCCAGCGAGGTAGGTCGCCGTAGCGCGCCTCATTGAGGCCGTCGGCGATTTGCTGCGGTAATGCTTGGCGCCAGCTCGCTAATTCAGGGTGTTCGCTGAGGTGGTTCAAAAAAGCGTGATAGTCGATCATTTGATAGCCACAAGCGAGGCAAAATTAAAACACTGGAACCAGACATCAATACTGCTAAATCCCGCATCGCGCAGCCGTTGTTGGTGCTGCGGGAGGGATTCGGGAATAAGCACATCTTCAAGTGCGCTGCGCTTTTGCGCAACCTCCAGCTCACTATAGCCATTGGCGCGTTTAAAGGCGTGATGCAGATCGGTATTAAGGTCTTGCAAGTGTGGGTCAGAAAACACGATTTTTTCCGACAGAATTAAAATACCACCGGGTCGCATTGCATTGCTAATAGTTTGGATGAGCGCCGCGCGCTCGCCAGCAGGCACAAATTGCAGCGTAAAATTGAGCACCACAACCGAGGCATTGCTAATGTGAGTGTCTTGAATGCTTTCGCAGCGTAATTCGATAGATTGCGGAATATCTGCAATATAGTCCTTGCAGCGGGCGATCATCGCCGCTGAGTTATCCACGCCGATAATGTGGCAATCGCGCTCGCCAATCTCCCGCGCCATTGCCAGCGTGCTTGCGCCGAGTGAAGAGCCTAAGTCGTAGCAATTGCTGCCGCTTTGCGCGTATCGACCTGCCATGACCCCGGTCATCGCGATAATCGTTGCGTAACCCGGTACCGAGCGTTGAATCATGTCGGGGAAGACCTCAACCACATGCTCGTCAAAGGCGAAGCGCGACAGGCTGGATTGGGGTTGGGCGTAGATTGAGTCGTGTTTGGTCATGGGGTGCGTGTAAGTATTAAAGCATGAATTCTAACATAGTTATGTGGAATGCTTGGGGAGAGTGCCGGCCCTTTCGGGCCGGCTATTGGAGTGATATTTACGGTCTATTAATCAGTTGTTGGATACTGCTTGTGCCCTGAGACTTTATGCCGTTGGGTGTTGTAACTGTTGCAGTAATGGTGCCTGATCCAGCAACTATAGCTTGTCGAACAATAAATGTGTAAGAGATCGGCCCGTCACCGTTAGAATCGGCAATAGTTTCAGTTCCATCTAGGATGGTACCGAGCGAGCTACTGACACTTAACGTAGTGCCTGCTGGTGGGAGCTTATTGCGGCCAGGCCTATCTTGAATGGTTACGGTTACTGTCCCGTCATTGCCGTTTAAGGTCACATTTGTAACGGTAACAATAAAGCTAGATGCACCGAAAACAACGATGATGTCCCTACTGACCAGTGTGGTGTTGGCGGTACCGCATTCGATGCCTGAACATAAAAGTCCTTCATATGTAGTGTTTTGACCGTCCCACTGACCGTTTCCATTTGTATCAATGTATTGATCGAAGTCACCTCCTGCTATGTCGATACTGCGATTTGACGAGCTTGGGACAGCCTCTGCGTCTACAAATGGCTCTGCAACATGGAATGCGAACTCACCGTCGTCGTGGCGGCCATTCGCATTATTGTCCTCAAAGCTTTCTTCGCCAACTGCGTAGGCGAGTACGGTCACATTACCGTCGCTAGGCCTTGGTTCTTGAGAGCTTAGAACAACAGAGCAAGAGCCATTTGTTGTGAAGCATGCACCAGCGGGTAAGCCTTCTTCAGTTGAGCCGATTACACCGCCTTCCGTTATAAAGTTAATGGCTGTGCCGTCAAGTACCGGATTGTTGTAGCGGTCTGCAGCTCTCGCGGTAATGGTGGTAGTTTCACCATCGAAGTTATTACCTTCTATATTCAGTATCTCGGTTGAAATAGAAAGGCTGTTGCTGTCAGGGATACCGGTAGTGATGGCAAGTGACGATGACACTGCGGATTTTTGGGTGCCTGTGCCACTTTCTGTGAACGTTGCGGTTACACGCACTGGTATAGCAACGGTTCCTGCATTGACAACTGTTTGAACTTGCCCGTTTGTATCAGTAGTTGCGGTGTAGGTGCTTAAAAAAGCATCGTCGCCAACATTTCCATTTTGCGCTAAGGGCTCGCCATGGTTGATAACAAAGTTAACGGTTTGCTGTGGGAGGGGGGTTCCGTTGGCATCGTTTACTTGAAAAATAACTGTCGACTGTGAATCTGTAAATGGACCGCCGGTGCCTGCTAGGCGAATAATTCTTGGCGTGGCGCTAATAAATTGTAAGCCACCGACAACTGCAGGCTCTGTTTTAATATTTATAGAAGCAACTAGTGTTGCGCCAGATACGCTTGTCGTTGCTGTGACGTCATCACCAACTGGAGGGGTAGCGCAGCCTCGAGCGGTGTAGACCGCTGAAATTTGTCCGGTTGCCGTGTTAACAACGACAGGATCAATTTCTGCTGTCCCTGCTGCGATGCAAGTAGATGTAAAAAATACATCCGATGAACCAAGATATAAGTCATTATCTTGGTCAATTAAGGAGGCTATTAATGTGACGCTTTCACCAGGGGCAAGCCCGTCGCTATCAATTGTCGCGCTAGTTTTTAAAACACCTTCGTTAAAGTTGTTGCTGGTGTAGGAGCCAATTCGCACATTGGGTGTTGCTACAGAAATTGTCGCTGTTGCTGTTAGCGTTTCCCCGCCGTAACGAGCTTGAGCAACGATAACGTCTTCACCCACGCAGCCATTGCCTGTGTAAGCAGTATTGATAGTGCCTGTTGAGTTCGTGATAGATGATGGTGTTATTGTGGCTAGACCTTGCTCCACACAGTCTGAGGAAAAGCCGATTTTAACTCCGTCAGAAATTAAGCTGTCACTACCGTTGCGAAGTTCGACTGTCAAATTTGCTGTTTCGCCATTTTTGACAAGCAGTTTGTTCGTGCCGGTTTGTCCTGCTTGAATACGGCCATCAATGAATATTCCGCCACTGAATGAGCCAAAATGTGTGGTTAGAGATGTGGTGAGCGTTGTGCTTGCGAATAAGGTTTCGCCATTAATTGTTGTTGACGCAACAATAATATCTTCGCCATTGCAGCTGTTCGAGGTGTAATCGGTTTGGATTAAGCCGTTGCTGTTGTTGACGCTAGCAGGGGCGGCTGTCGATAGCCCCGCGCTAATACAAGTTGAAGTGAATGTAACGCTTGCAGGATCAGTAAATGGAACATTGTTTGCGTCAACTAGCGCTACTGAAAGCCGAGTAGTGTCTCCTTGAGATAAGTCGGTGAATGCTGCTCGAATAAGGCCTTCGACAAAGGTTCCGCCGTTGGTTGAACCGAGCTTTATGGTATTGCCTGTGTCGGTATTACTAGGTATTGAAGAGGTTTGTATCGTAGTTGATGCTGAAAGACTAGAACCATTTATCGTCGTTTGCGCAACAATAGTATCTTCAATGGTGCATCCGGCGGCCGTGTAGGTTACGGTGATTAGTCCATTGGTGTTGGTTGCGGAAGCGCTACTAATCGTTGAATCACCAGACCCGATGCATGATGAGGTGAAGGTTACGGTTGCTGGTGTTGTAACAGGCACGCCATTTTGATTTACAAAAGAAACCGATAAGCTCGCTGTCCCGCCACTACCTAGGGTGGTCGCGGTACTGCTTATAAGACCATCCACAAAAGTGCCGCCACTTACTGAGCCAAATCTAGTGGTTGTATCTGTGTTGTTACCAGGTGTTCCTCCTTGTGTCCCTTCTGGGGGAGTTAGGCTCGGTCCGCCATCACTGCCACCCCCTCCGCAGCCAGCAAATAACAATACTGTAAACATTAACAGGCAGGTGTGAAGCAAGGCCTTCATATTGGATGTCCTCTATCTCTCTAGGCAGTTCTGTTTAGCCGTGCTGGCTGACAGATTATATATTTTCTTAGGTTAGCTCAGTAAGTCCCTAAGTATGAAGGCATATTAGCGTAATTTAGGGCTTTGTGCGGAAAACTTGTGACCGAGGTTTCAAAAATTGGGGGTTTTGGGATTGTCAGTTGGGCTGATGTACTAGGTAGCGAGGCTGTTGGTCTTGTATTGCGTGGTGGTTTTTTCGAAAAATGGCGAGAAGTTTTAGTACGGGCGGGCTGAGTCAGTCAGCGGCGGCTAAGCGCTTGGGCGTTAGGCTCGCTACTGTGAAGCGGCATTGGAACGGTTAGGTAGATTGATTGGCGTTACGTAATTTTAGTGCCGCTTTTTGGGCGCTTCTGCGATCGTTTATTATGGCCACGAAGTCTGAAAGACGATTTATCTCTCTTTCCAGATCTTCTACCTTCGGGATTCTTGGCCCTCCTGCCATGGGTCGGTCGTGTACGAAATAGTTGCATTGGATATGGCCTTCGATGATCATTGCTTTGTCTTCGGGCTCAATATCAACGACTGCTAGCCGGTCAGGTGAGATGTTTTTGCTAAATCGTTGGATTGTGCCATTGAGGAGCACTTCTTCTATTGCGCGTTCCCATGTTTCACGAATCAGCTTGAAACAATTTTCGGCAAGGATGTTGAAGATTTCGTCTCCGCGCCGATTGGCAGCTGCCGCTTGTTGAATCGAAGCATTTAGTGACTTAATTCGCTTGGCGGCAGTCAGCCCTGCGAATGGATGATCCTCTTCGACCTGTCCGGGATTGTTGTTGGCCCATCGGAGGTATCGCGGTGAAAATGCCGCCTCCCGTACTTTGCAACCTTCTTCAAGCAGTTGCAGAAAATATAAATCATGTGTGAACACGATTACCTGTCTACTTTGGCTTAACTCGACAAGGCGTCTTGCTATCTCTTCTCTGCGGGCGTGATCGAGGGAAGATACCGGATCGTCAAATATGATACCTGTGGATGTCGGATTTACAGAAGCCTCTGCTAAGAAGTAGGCAATCGCAAGCGTTCGCTGCTCGCCCTCGCTAAGGATTTCTGCTGTTGGTGCTTGGCTTGGAAGAGCCAGGCTGAGGCTCTGTATTGGCCTGCCTTTGGGTGCTGAACTAGAGAGGCTAATAGTGTGTCCGTCAATTCTTAGGTTGGCCATCTCAGAGCTGATTGCTTGCTCTAGTTCCGGTGTTACCGCTTTTCTCAGGATGGTGCCGATCATATTAGAAATGGGGCGGGTATTGATTGCCTTGCTGGCCTTGGTCAGGGCATGCTTTCTAGTAAGGCTGCTTATAAGCTGGTCAAGCGCGTCCTGATTATTTGATAATTTAATTGCGGCATCGATTTCTTTAAATTCAAGCTCCTGTTGTGCTCGAGTTCCATTGGCTAAATTGTTTAATTCCTCTACGAGGCCGGTCAGCCGGACGATTAGGTTATTTAATGCGAGAGAGGGTGATATGGGGAAATCAAAGGTATCCCAGTGACCAGTGTTGAGTGACTTGATGATTTTGTCGAACTCTAAGGCCCGCAACTGAGCTTCTTGCTCTAAGGTCGACTTAAGTCCTGGATCATAACTGTCAATGGCCTCTAGAAGAATTGAGGACGCTAGTGCTGAGCGGTTATCTGATGATACCAAAAACTCCTTCGCTGCTATTTGCTCGAGCAAAGCTTTCTCGAGGTTAAGTGCGGCTTCATTTGCTAGGAATTGTTGAAAACTCTCAATCCTCTTCGATGCTTTGTCGGAGAGTGGCTGCTGACATAGTGGGCAGGGAGAGCCTTCTGGCAAGTTTGGGAAATGTCCGTGGTTGTGTGGGAATTCTTGCGAGTATGATTGTGCTGCGTCAAATAGTAGCTTCCAGGAGCCAGCTGTCCCTGTTCCTGGTAGCGCGGGGCCTTCTGAGTCTAAGATTTTTGCTGCGGCCTCAGCTGCGAGCTTAGCATCAGCTAAATTTCCGGCAAGGCGCTGTAAGTTGTTTATCTTTTCGTCGGAAAAAACTCGATAAAGGCGGTCGGATTTCTGTTGTGCCGTTGTCAGCTCTCTAATAATTGCTGTTAATTGCCTCGCTTTCGCGGCGGGATCGGCTTCTGCGAGTGCTTCTTTAAGCTCTTGGTGTCTTACGATATCAGCTGGGTTTACATTTGCATGCTCTTTCAGGAGCGGTCCGCAGCTCGCTCCTTTTAGGAGTGTGGTTAATAATTTTCCTATTTTGGTGTCTTGGTCAATGTCGGATAGTGTTCCTGTAGATATGTTTATTTGTGCTGCGAGTGAATCCAGACGCTGTTTCACTGCGCCGCACGTTTTAGCTAAAGCCTCTGGGGCGCTAAGGCCGAAGGGCAGGTAGGCGATATTGTGCTCCGCATTGATGTAAATTTTTGCGCAGCGCGAATCGAATACCGACATCGCCTTTAGGCATTCGTCAAAAGGCTTATCATTTTCCCAGTAATCAGATTTGATTTCGCCATTCACGACGTAAGTGACTTTAGCGCGAGCTGGGGAGCGGGGTGTTTGGATTCTAGCGTCGTTCCAGATTGATTCGTTAGTGTCTTTTGCCGCGCATATTTTTTTCAGTATTCGCGTATAGCCAGATTTCCCCGCACCATTGTCACCGTAAATTGCCGTAAGTCCATCTGTCGCGAAGCGAAGCGGAGTTGTGGACGATATAGCGTTTACATTGGCGGCTTCAGATATCTCCGTTAGGATCACTTCGCTTTCAGCTAGCTCAAGGCTGCTGGCGGCACTTTGGGCAAGGGGTAAGGCTTCCCTTGGCTCTTCGTTGGGAAAGGCTCCTGGCGCTGCCATTTTGGCTAATTCGAGGATTCCTTCCGGTGGTATGGAGCCATTTTCGAGAACTTGCCTTAAAGCGTCGCTTTGCCAGTTCGGAAGGTCTTTAGACCAGTCATGTAGATACTTAAGGATTCCATTCACTTTGAGCACTCCGTTTTAGCTGGAGTATAACGATTGTTTGAAATGATGACAGCGGATTGTTTGCGCGGGAATGTGAACTAAATGTGAACCATAAAAAAGGCCTAGCGGTCATTAACCGGCTAGGCCCTTAGAATAATGGTAGCAAGGGGCGGATTAATCATTAGCAGGCTAGGGCCTGCGGCTCTTCATCATTAACGGGGGACATCGGCATTCATTAAACTGAATTTGCGAAGAAACAGTTTGATGGAGAATACCGATGTCCCACGCAGTAAGGATTATAGGCATACCTGGGCTTGAGATAGAACGCGTACGTCGCAAT
>JAGPVP010000107.1 GCA_018066965.1 Zhongshania sp.
CCACGCTTGCTATTGTTACAACACGAGGCTCATTTAAATCGGCGGTATATTGCCTGTACGGGGCCAGACAGGGCATAGATCATCGCCGCCGCTAACAAGACGCGCGCGGGGTCGACCGACACCAAGCCAAAAATCAAAACAACGGCGATCATAACAACAAAAGGGACCCGACCACGGAGATCAATACCCTTAAAGCTGCTGTAGCGCACATTCAAAATCATTAAGATTCCGCAGACGGCCATCAAAACACCGGCGAATACCTCTAACTCAAAATGAACACCCTGCTCTACCCAACCTTCTTCCGCGCAAACCCACACCAAGCCCGCCATCACTGCCGCAGCAGCGGGACTAGCCAAGCCGGTAAAGTAGTTTTTATCTGCAGTATCTATCTGGGTGTTAAAGCGCGCTAAACGCAAAGCCGCGCAGGCCACATATATAAAGGAGACAGCCCAACCGAATTTACCCAAATCCACCAACGCCCAACTAAACACCACCAAGGCGGGCGCAACGCCAAAAGACACCATATCCGACAAACTGTCGTATTCCGCGCCAAATTTACTCTGGGCGTTCATCAGCCTCGCTACCCGACCATCTAGGCCATCAAAAATCATTGCCGCAAATATCGCGATGGCGGCATTTTCGAAATTGCCGTGCATACCAGAAATAATGGCAAAGAAGCCTGCAAAGAGTGCGGCAGTGGTAAACAAATTAGGTAGTAAATAGATACCGCGCTTGCGCACGGTTTTGCCATCAACAGACACTTCTTCTTCGTGATCATCGATCAGCAATAGCGCTTCTTTCTCAAAGCTTAATTTCGATTTCTCGCTGTCCGGTTGTTCTGTCATAAAGTGTTCGACCTGTTAAAACTATAATTAAAGAGGCAACATGATAAATTAATTAAGAGAGCTGTACGATGACTTAGCACAATCCCAGAACGCTTTGACCAAAGGATTTGATAAACGTTGCTGTAGCACCACCATACCTATCTCCATACTCGGCAGGGCCGGTTCCACTGGAATCACCCTTACCCGTTCGCGCAAAAAGCTGGTTGCCAGCACCAATTCCGGCACCACGCCAATCCCAAGCCCAAGTGCAACTGTGCTCACAATCGCCTCATGTCCACCCACCTGAGCATACACACTAGGCTTAATTTGCTGCTGGCGAAACCATTGCTCTATTAATGTTCTCGCTACACCGCGCTCAGGCAGAATAAACGGCAGATTTGCTAACACCACTGGCGACAAAACCTCACCCACCGCCGAGATCTGTTCGTTAACCGCACAGGGGATATTCGGCACCAATAAGCGCAATGGCGAACGCGTTAACTCTTGATACAACACCCGCGAAGAAAGCTGTTTAGGTTTTGCAGTAATCCCCACATCTTCGCCACCCTCGACGATACGCTCTATCGCATCGGCCTGATCACCGGTGTGCAACTTCAATTCTATGGCAGGATATCGCTGCCGAAACACCTCAAGAATATTACTCAATACACTGTAAGAAGCCGTTACCGAGCAAAACACCCCCAACTCCCCCTGAAGCGCTTCCCCCCGAATGTGCAAACGCTGCAATACCGACTGCCAATTCACCACCGCCTGCTCTGCGTAGCGTAAAAACTCTCGCCCCGCCGCGGTTAACTGCACTCGCCTATTATCACGCTCAAACAAAGCCACCCCCGCCTGCTCCTCTAAACGCATAATCGAGCGACTTACCGCCGAGGCGCTTAAATGCATCGCATCGCCAGTACGACCAAAATGCAGTGATTGGCTGAGGTGGATGAACGTTTGGAGTTCTTTGAGATTCATTGCACGGGAGACGCTGGACGGGAGACGGAAAACGCAAAAGATAGCGGACAGGCCTGCACCCCAGATTCGGACTGGGCGCGTAACGCGCGCCGCTCGACCGAAACCCCACTATATATTCGCAGCCCTAGCATCTCCCGTCTCCCATCAAGCGTATTGCTAAAAAAGCAACACATCGTCAACTATATATCATTTTACGCAACAAACAAGCGGTGCTAAAGTGCCCGCCATTGTGGGATAACTCAATGTAGTACCGCCCACGACCAAATTTATTAACGCCATTATCAGGAGAACCCCATGGGTCAGAATTACTTCAACAGCTTGCCGCTGCGCCTTCAACTACAAGAACTCGGCAAATGCCGGTTTATGGACCGCAGCGAATTCGCTGACGGCTGCGAATATTTGAAAGGCAAAAAAATCGTCATTATCGGCTGTGGATCACAGGGCTTGAACCAAGGTTTGAACCTGCGCGACTCTGGCTTAGACGTATCTTACACACTGCGCGCAGAAGCTATCGCATCCAAGCGTCAGAGCTGGAAAAACGCCACTGAGAACGGTTTTGCGGTTGGCACCTACGAAGAACTCATCCCCACCGCTGATGTGGTTATGAACCTGACCCCAGACAAGCAACACACACCAGTTGTTACCGCAGTTATGCCTTTAATGAAAGAAGGCGCTTGCTTAGATTACGCCCACGGCTTCAACTTGGTTGAAGAAGGCATGCAAATCCGTAAAGACATCACCGTTGTGATGATGTGCCCAAAATGCCCAGGCACTGAAGTACGCGAAGAATATAAGCGCGGCTTTGGTGTTCCAACCCTGATCGCTGTTCACCGTGAAAACGACCCTAAAGGCGAAGGCATGGCAATTGCCAAGGCACTGGCCTCTGGTACTGGCGGCGACCGCGCCGGTGTTCTGGAATCTTCACCAATTGCTGAAGTTAAGTCTGACCTCATGGGCGAGCAGACCATTCTTTGCGGCATGCTGCAAACTGGCGCAATTCTGTGCTTCGACAAAATGGTTGAGCAAGGCATCGACGCAGGCTACGCGTCTAAACTAATTCAGTACGGCTGGGAAACAGTAACCGAAGGTCTGAAGCACGGCGGCATCACCAATATGATGGATCGTCTTTCTAATCCTGCCAAAATCAAAGCCTTTGATCTGGCAGATGAACTGAAAGACATCATGCGTCCGCTGTACGAAAAACACCAAGACGACATCATCAGTGGTCACTTCTCTACCACCATGATGGAAGACTGGGCGAATGACGACAAAAACCTACACGCGTGGCGCGCCGCAACTGCTGAAACTGCTTTCGAAAAGACCCCAGCAGGCGACGTAGAAATCAGTGAGCAAGAATACTACGACCACGGCATTTTACTGATTGCCATGTGTAAAGCCGGTGTTGAACTTGCGTTCGAATGCATGGTTGCTGCCGGTATGGAACCAGAGTCTGCTTACTACGAGTCACTGCACGAAACACCACTGATCGCCAACACCATTGCCCGTCGCAAGCTGTATGAAATGAACGTGGTTATTTCAGACACCGCTGAATACGGCTGCTACCTGTTCGATCACGCTTGTCGTCCACTGCTAGCAGACTTCATGAGCAAGGTGTCTACCGACATCATCGGTAAAGGCCTGAACACCAAAGACCTCGGTGTAGACAACCAAGAGCTGATCACCGTTAACGCGGCGATTCGCAACCACCCAGTTGAAGTTGTTGGCCGCAGACTGCGCGGTTACATGACTGCAATGAAGAAAATCGTTTAAAAAACGCATTTTCAGCACAGCGAAGGGGCCTCACAAGGGCCCCTTTTTTTATGCCTAATTTTGTTCAAAAATCGACCAATAGATATTGCC
>JAGPVP010000108.1 GCA_018066965.1 Zhongshania sp.
GCGCTCGTTGATGAGTTGTTCGTCAACCACGCTGTCGTCATACACCAAACCGCGCCGAATAAAATCTTCTAAGCGCTCAGGCGCCATCGGCCCAGAAGTGAATACTTCCTTCATCACCTGCATGCCCGGCATGTGAAAATAGTCTGCCTGTTCTTCAATACCACCGGGCGCCATTAACACCAGTTTCTCAACTTGGCGGGGATTATCTAGGGTGAATTTAATGGCGATGGCACCGCCCAAGGAATTACCAATTAAGGCACAGGTGGACACATCTAAATGGTCGAGAAGCTGTTTGATACACTCGACAAAAAAATCGAGGTGATACTGCACATCGTCTGGTTTATCAGAATAACCATAACCAATAAGGTCAGGCACAATAACTCGATATCCCTGTTCAACTAAATACGGATAGTTATACTTAAAATTACTATGACCACTTGCGCCACTGCCGCTGCCATGTAGAAATACTACGACTGGCCCGCTGCCATTATCCAAGTAATGCACACGCTGCCCGTTCAGTAGATCCGCATAATTTCCCTCAGCCAATCCCGCTACTGTCACCGCCATTCATCGTTCTCCAGTACTCAATTTTGCAGACTAAATCGACGCCAAGCGACGTAACAATCAACATCTTAATATATGCCGCAATGGTACCGGTTTGGGTCAAACACCCTAATACCTCAAACGGATGACAGCTGTTTTGACTAGCCGAAGGGGCTATTGAATGACTACGTCACTGAAGGTGGTTTGGTCACCAAACATTAGCCTTGGCGACGGCGGCAGGCGCCCATCGATATCAGCCAAACCATATTCGGCGCCCAATTCCGCCGCAAACCAGACCTTACCGCTACGCGCCATACGATTTTTATCTGCGGATAAGGCCGCGATAACACGACCAGTAAATTCAGGGGATTCCACCATCGCCATCATGTCGCGGTACAAATCAGGATCCGCTTCAAATGCTGCCTCTGTGCGCTCGGTTTTTAGCAAACCCATCCACAGGGACACAACCGCGACCTGATACGGTTCAAAATCAACTGCCATGTCGTGAGCCATTTTATCTACGCCAGCTTTGCCCGCACCGTAAGCTGGGCCGTGCATATAACTGCGCCCGCCGGGTGATGATGTATTCACCAGCAAACCACCCTGTCTTACTAATAATGGCGCCGCGTAATACGCCGCCACGTAGCTAGATCGCAAACCCACATTTAGAATATCTTGCAGACTTAATGGCTTCTCCCAAAATGGGCCCGGCAGCGTTAAACCCTCGGGAACACATAAGGCGTTATTGACGAGAATATCGAGTTTGCCGTGATCACGTTCAATTTGTGCAAACAAGGCCGCCACACTTTCGTCATTCGCGTGGTCGCACACCACCGCGATTCCTCGTCCACCGCGCTGGGTAATTTGCTCAGCCGTTGCGTAAACCGTTCCCGGCAATGCCGAATCGCCCTCAGCCTGACTGCGCCCAGTCACATACACTGTCGCCCCCGCATCGCCCAAGGCCAAAGCAATACCCTTGCCCGCCCCACGACTTGCCCCCGTTACTAACGCAATACAATCGCTACCCAAAAACATGGTCGCCCCTTCATTTATCTTATTATGTATTTAACAAAGCGCCTGGCAGTGCAAACTCAAGCACATTGGTTTTAGACTTATTAGCTAATCATAGTACGTATCCTCGCCAGCCACCCTCCCACGGATAGACGAGACGGAATAGAAATAAACCGGTAGCGCTGATTTATTGCGTGCAGCACAACTTTGAAATATCGTGACAAGAGATTAAGTAGACGAGCGCGGACAAATAATCATGCAGGCATTTACACGGAATATTGCACCCCACGTAAATAAAGAATTAGGCTTTGCGACCGATGCCAAGCGGGCCGGCAACACCGCACTTGAGTTCAGGCATTTGGAAAACGCCCATATACTAGGACAAGCGTCGACCTACCAACATACCAAAGTTCACTGCCTAATGTTGGCGTGGGGGATACGTCAAAGGAATTTTCGTGAAATCTTGGGACAACTATTTAGAATCATTGGCGCAGCCACCACAACGGCCATTGGCCTAATACCAAGTGGAAATACCGGAGGCAGCAATATTAGCCCCTTTGCAAGACTGCCCCTATCGCATGAACACGCTAAGGCCATCGCTCATGCAAGAAAAGCAAAGTAGCTTTTATCGCTAAGCCGCCGCGCAGCATTTCTTATATTTTTTACCGCTGCCGCAATGACAGGGCTCATTACGGGCTGGGGTTTTCTCGACTAACTGGGTGCCAACTTTGTTTAATAGCACCGTCAGTTCACTAATATCTTCTACAGCTGATTCACTGCCATCAACAGCAATCTCTGCGTGCAAACTAGCCTCTGCCAGTATCGCCTCTACCTCTTGCTTACGCAATTCAGTGGTAACCACCAAACTCAAGGGATGCTTCTTACTTCCGACCTTAGTAATTGCCTTGCTTTGATAGCCATGATTAATATGACTTTGGCGCGCATCTTTGCGGCCTTTGAAAAAAAACTTAGACACGTTTACTACCTTAATGAGTTATCAAACCTTGGCTGGGCGGAGGCTAAGCCCGTGACGCACCAAACAACGACGGCACAATACGTCGATATTGCTCACTTGTCGCTATAAACCTGTGGGATTATTAAAAGAATAACATCGGCCGTATTCGGCTAGGACTACGGTCACCTAGAAAGGGATCACTAAAAATATAACTGCTAGCAAATGCCTAAATCGCCAGCGGCCAAGTCAATATGCCAAGAGTGAACACCCAGCACAGAACGCTACGATTGCGACTGGCTCTGAGATTGATTGGGCTTATTTGGCACCGCATTGAAGCCAACAGCATTACCTAGCTCAACCCTCGATACGTCTACCGCCACCGACAATATCTGCTTACCACCACCGCCAAACACCACACCTTTTAAGGGTGTAACATCTGAATAATCTCGCCCCCACGCCGTCGTAATATGTTGATCTGCCGGCATAACATCATTAGTTGGATCGAAATCTTGCCAGTCGTCCCCCGGAATATAAACGGCAAACCACGCATGTGATGCATCTGCGCCCTGCATTTTTACCTGGCCTGGCGGCGGCAACGTTTCGAGATAGCCACTCACGTAGCGAGCCGAAAAACCAAGACTACGCAACACACCAATGGCCAAATGCGCAAAGTCTTGGCAAACCCCGCGACGATTTTTTAACACCTCATCAAGTGGTGTTGCGACGGTAGAAAAACCGGGATCGTATTTAAAGTCTTTAAAAATACGTGAATTTAAGGCACTCACCGCCTCTAAGAATGGACGGTTTGGGCTAAATAAATCACGCCCAAAATCTGCCAACTGCGGTGCCACCGCAATCATCGGCGAACTAAAACAAAACTCAGAGGCGCACATATCCTCTTGCCCAGAACCAGCACTTAATGCTGCTAGCACTTCTGCGCAAGTAATGCCGCCACTCAATAAACGAGGTTCAGATGGGGCGATTTCGACTTCGCTATCGACGATCACTTCCAAGGATTTATGTGGCCTTTCCAGCGTGAAATGGCAAACCACATTGCCAAAATAATCGACGCGCTTAACTCTGCTAGTGGGCGCCGGAATAATCCGGATATCACTGTAATTTACCCGCTGGCCATTACATTCGCGGGGAATTAAATACGCAACGTTATAGCCTTGGTTCACCTGATCGGCGTATTCGTAACGAGTTGAATGCCTTACCCGATACTTCATAAAACACCTCTGCCACTCATTTCAACAGGTTGTGGCCCCATTGCATGATCGAAATACCGATCTGCCAATGCTTGGGAGGCAGCCTTAAGATCACCGTCTAATTGCGCAAGCAGCTTGCCCAACTTTAGGTGCTCACCGGTTTTCTCGTCTCGCTGTGCGATTTCATCAACGGGCGTTAGTAATAAATTATTTGTCGCACGCAAAATGCAGCGCATATCATCACTCAATTGCACGCCTTTATTTGGCCCTTCCACATCTTCCAAATGGCTGCGTAGGCTTTCTAGCTGAAACATCACTGAGCGTGGGTTTTGACGATCGAACAACAACAGCTCCATGCCCTTATCTAAACGATAGCCACTGCGATAGTAGCGTTTATAAACAATACGCGACTCTAAACTCGCCAGTACCGGTTTCAACAATGGCACGCCCTGACCATCGCCCTTGCCTGTCACCAAAATATGACTAAGCAATTCAACCGTCTTTTGCGCGCGCTCTAAGCGCCGCCCCATTTCCATGAATCGCCACGCTCGGCCCCGCACCATACTTTCTTGGCTTAAACCACACAGCGCCAACAAGCTGGTTATCAGCGGGTCGAGTAATTCTTCTGGCGCCGCCTGCAAACTGCTTTCAAGATTTTTGTTCAGATATTCCATACCGTCACGAATGTCATTAACCAAACGCAACATGTCGTTAGACAGCAATTCTTTTACGCCATCTGCAGAATGCAAAATAGCTTCCAGGCAATGAGCAATACTGCCAGGTCTCGACCGGTTGGAGACAATATCTAGCAGCTCGTGCTCTGGGGCGTCAAAGTCTGCGTCTTTCGCGGTAAAACCAGGGAAAGTACCGGTAACCTTGGTTACCGAGCACAATAGTATTCGGCGGTTATCCGCTGACAATGGTTCGATGCTATTAAGCTCTTCAAATGCGGTGCGTACCAAGCGCAGGCCAGACTCAGCCCGCTCAGCATAACGACCAAACCAAAACAAATTATCGATAACACGGCTAGGCAGACTGAAATTGCGGTCCATTTTCTGACGCGCTAATTTTTCCGGCTCAAATACACTGTCTTCCACCTCTGGCTCAGACGCCAAAATCCACGTGTCTTTACTGCCGCCGCTGTACTGACTAACAATGTGCTGGGTGTCGATATGGGTGCCGATATGAGTCAGCCCACCGGGCATTACACTGTAAGAGCTACCGCTGGCGACGGTAAAGCCGCGCATGACTAAGGGCCGACTGCTAAATACTTTGCCATCTAAGGCAGGTGTTTGCGATGGACGCACCGCGCTTTGCGCTACGTAATCGATAGGGTTTGCCAAGACTTTAGCCAATAAGGCCGCTCGCTCTTGGGGATTTAACTCCGCCACGAACTGACTGTGACGCCCCGGTATACGGCAGGTATGGCGAATAAGTAAGTCGTCGAAATGGGCCTTAACGTATTCTAAATCTGCGGCGTCACCGCACCACCAGGTTGGCACCGAACTCAGGCGTAAGTCGCGGCCAAGAAAATGGCGGGCAATTGCCGGCATGTATTTAGCCAGCACCGGACTTTCTAATATGCCGCTACCTAGAGGGTTGGCGATGATAACGCCACCAGCGCGAGCCACTTCTGTTAAACCAGGTACGCCCTGACCAAAACTCTGCCTCGACACCACGGGATCGGCCATGCTGTCGTCTATTCTGCGAAGGACAACATCAACTTTACGCAGACCATCCAGCGACTTTAACCATAAAGCGCCTTTGCGAACCGTTAAATCTCGCCCTTGAACCAAGGGATAGCCTAGGTAGTTGGCAAGATAAGCGTCTTCAAAGGAGTTCTCTTTAAACGCCCCTTGAGTGAGATACACCACTAATGGCGCATCTTTAGTTGGGCTAAGCTCCGCTAGTTTACGGCGCCATTGCAGAAAAAAGTTTGAAAGCCGGTGAACGTGGGCGTCGCGAAATAAACTCGGCATCACACGACGCAATACGGTTCTATTCTCTAAGGCGTAGCCCGTACCCGATGGCGCTTGGGTTCGATCACCAATCACCAACCACTCACCACTGGCCGAGCGAACTAAATCTGCGGCATGAAATATAAGCTGATGCTCACCAGGCAAACGAATACCATCGCAGGAGCGAAGAAAACCTGGATGACTAAAAATGGCTGCTGGCGGTATGACTTTGTTATGGATGAGCGTTCGCTCACCGTAGAGATCACTAAGAATAAGGTTGAGAAGTTCAGAGCGTTCGCGAAGCGCATTCTCGATGGATTCCCACTCCTGACTCGACAGGATCATGGGCAGTAAATCTAGATTCCAAGTATGGCTAACATTGACTTGATCGCCGGGGCTATAACTGGCGCCGTCATCACGGAGTATGCGTTTGGCAGTGCGCTGCCTTTCAAGCAGGGCATCCATACCCATGGCATTAAGTACCCGCATAGGGTAGTGCCAATGTTCGCGAACATTGCCATCTGCCCCAATGACCTCGTCATATTGGTCATGCTGCGGTTTATAAACAAAACGATCTGTTAACATGGATGGGGTGCCAAAAACGTGCGTCGAGTAAAATAAATACCCAGAATAATAGGAATTATGCCACCGTTACATCCGCAATTCCCACTTCATTAAACAATAAAACGCACCATGTTGGTGCCGGAATCGCGTCCACCACCAACAGCACATCACGATTGGGAAGACTACCGTAAGTCCCCTAGCTGGGCAAACCCCAACTACTGCGAGATATGCCTACAAACCCGTACTAAGCTGGCTGAAACCATGTTTCTTGAATGGCTTTATGAATGACCAAAGAGTTCTTTTCTAGCTCCGTGAGGTAGGCGGGAAAGCCCACCGATACGTCACTGTAATCACTGCCTTTGGTCACCGTTTTCAAGAAACTATCTAAACAACTCACCACGTTCTCGCTAGATGGCAGCTGCTTGGCTGAATCTTGCATTCTTAATAAGCCGCAGTTAACTGCGCGTGGAAACAGGGTATCTTCCAGTAAAAAGCGTGCTGAATCATCGCCATTAATCGCAACCTTCATCGTCCGCCGGTAAGGCATGGTGGCATTTAAGGTTCCCAGCACGCTGCCCCACACCGCATCCAAAACATGGTTGGTGTCATTTTCAATAAGGTCACTGGACATACTCGCACCAGCCTCCAGAATACGGATGGTCATGTCTGCTCGCTCTAAGCTGCGGCCCATATTCAAAAAGTGCCATGCTGCATCGCGGCGCATGGTATCGGCAATCAAGCCATTAATCTGCTGGCAAGTTTTAATGATTTCCTCAAGAAACTCATGCCGATAACGACGGTTGAGGCCCTGCGCAATATTGTCTGAGACATATATTTGGAATTCATTAACCAGCTCCCAGCTCTCCTGCGGCACGATGTCTCTGGTGGTGCGGATATTTTCTCGCACCATACGCAGCGACGACGCCAGCGAACTTGGGTTGCTGATATCTTCCAGCAAAAATTTTACAACTCGTTTTTCGTCCTGAACGGTAAAACGACGGTTGTACTCGCCATGACTACCGCTGGCGATAACCAGATTGTGCCAACTGATCCCCGTGTCTCTCGGTAGGTCGAATAATAAGCCGGTATAAACCTGAATCAAGCGCGCCATACTTTCCACGCGTTCAAGATAACGCGCAAACCAATACACTCGCTCTGCAACTCGAGATAACATCATTATTGTGCGCCTCCTTCCGCGATAATCCAGGTATCTTTACTACCACCGCCCTGTGACGAATTAACGACCAGAGAGCCTTTTTTCAAGGCCACCCGTGTTAGCCCACCGGTAGTTACCGCTAAATCGGTACCCTGCAAAACAAAGGGCCGCAAATCTAAATGTCGTGGTTCGGCCTCACCCGGCCCCGTTACCACCGGCGCGGTAGACAGCATCAGAGTTGGCTGGGCGATATAGTTACGAGGGTTTTCCTGTACCAACTTACGAAACTCTTCATGCTCTTTTTTAGTCGCATGCGGGCCAACCATCATGCCGTAGCCACCGGACTCATTGGCGGGCTTAACCACCAATTTTTCGATATTTTCTACCACGTATTTAAGCTGCTCAGGATCATCGCAAAGATAGGTTTCAACATTCGGCAAAATCGCCTTTTCACCCAAATAGTATTCAATCATTTTCGGCACGTAGGCGTAGACCACTTTATCGTCGGCCACCCCCGCGCCCGGTGCATTCACCAGGGTCACATTACCCGCCTGCCAAGCGCGCATGATCCCCGGCACCCCCAAAATGGAGTCAGGATGGAAGGCTTCAGGATCTAAGAACAAATCGTCTATTCGGCGATACACCACATCGACCCGTTCTAGACCAGAAATGGTTTTCATATACACGCAGTCATCGGTATCGACAAATAAATCGCTACCCTCAACCAATTCAACCCCCAGCTGCTGGGCCAAATAAGCGTGCTCAAAATAGGCTGAGTTATAAATACCGGGGGTAAGAATCACGATTTCTGGCTGACGAACTTTACGTGGCGACACCGAGGCCAGCATATTAAACAGTTTTGCCGGGTAGTCATCGACGGGCAAAATATTGTTGGTTTCAAACAGCTCCGGCAATACCCGCTTACTTATTTCGCGATTCTCCAGCATGTAAGCCACACCAGAAGGTACCCGCAAATTATCTTCCAGTACGTAAAATTTGCCGTCTTCATCGCGAACTAAATCGCAGCCACAAATATGCGCCCACACCCCTTTTGGCGGGGTAATGCCCACGCATTCCGGGCGGAAATTTTTAGAGTCTTTAATCAGGTATTCTGGCACCACGCCGTCTTTAAATATCTTTTGTTCGTGGTACACATCATTAATAAACAAGTTTAGCGCCCGCACCCGTTGCTTAAGTCCGTTGGCGGTCTGCTCCCATTCCTTAGCACTAATCACCCGAGGAATAAGATCAAAAGGCCAGCTGCGGTCTATGTTCTCGCCATCTGAATAGACGGTAAAACTCACCCCCATATCGCGAACGGTGCTCTCTGCTGCTACCCGCCGACTCTCTAGCTCTTCGCGACTTAGCTGCCCCAAGTATTTAACTACACGCTGACTTGCGCGGCGGGCCCCTCCTTTGGGCGTTATCATCTCATCGAAAAAACCACCGGCCTGATACTGACTCCAATCGATACCGCCAGATTCCTTGTCTGCACCTTTCGTCATCTATAAAACACCTTGCTGAAAATTATTTTCCTCTCAACCGCAGCGCACCAAAATGGAGCGATCGCAACCAGAGTCTCGCGTTGTGTTAGCGCATAAGCGATTTTATTTAGCCCTTATGCCCTGAATATACCCAATACTTATGACACTAAACAGCAATTGGCAGGCCAACTTGCACAAAATTGACACATGCTAATCAATATTTTTACTAATACGCAGGCCTGCGTCTGAAATCAGCATACTCGGCTTTTACCTAGAACAGCAGCCATAAAATCACGCGATATGGATTTCAATCAAAATGACTATACCGATTTTTAGACAAACCGATTAGTTTCACGTTTAACGACTAAAAATTTTAGATGATCAAACCCGCTAAAGGTTCTCTACCGAAATTAGCAGAACAATTGATTCAATAAAATGCACTGGAATTTGGGCATAGGACTGTTCACGCTTACGCAGCTTCAACTCGGTTTTTGAGTAAAAACCTCTCTTCCGCCAAGCGCTCAGCGACTCCCGCAGTAGAGACATTACTGGCGATAGAGCGGGCAAATATTTCTAACAAAGAATCCGCAATCCTCGCTATGTGTGCTGAGGTGCTAGCAGAGCTACCCTCCGCTCGCTGGTAATACACATCAATAATACCGCCGGCGTTAATCACAAAATCGGGGGCGTATAATATGCCTCGCTGCAATAAACGATCACCTTGAGCGTCACTCGCCAATTGATTATTAGCGGCTCCTGCAACGATACCTGCCTGAATGTTTTCTATTGTGTATGAATTAATAGCCGCACCCATTGCGCAGGGCGCGAGTACATCCGCAGCAAAACCCAGCACCTCATCACAAGTAATTATCGTCGCGCCAGATTGACGCGCCAACTCGGCATTTTTTGGATTAACATCAGCAACAAAAACCACCGCACCTTCGCCAATAAGTAAAGAAATCAAATGACGCCCTACTGCACCGGCGCCTTGCACCGCAACACGAACGCCAAACAACTGATCGCTGCCGTGTTTAAATTTCAAAGCCGCTTTTATTCCGTAAAACACGCCCCGCGCAGTATATGGCGACGGATCACCACCAAAATGATCACCCTCCATAACCCCAGACACATAGGAGGTACGCTCTGCGATAACCTTTAAATCACTTACCGTGGTGCCTGAATCTTCTGCAGTGATATAACGCCCACCCAGATCCTCGATAAAACCACCCATCGCTAGCAGCAAATCACGCGACTTCATCTTGCTAGGGTCGCCAATAATGACCGCCTTACCGCCACCCAAAGGCAGCCCCGCTAAGGCCGATTTATAGGTCATTCCCTTAGATAAACGCAGCACATCATCCAATGCATCATCGTCATTCACATAGGGATACATTCGGCAGCCACCCAAGGCCGGCCCTAAATTGGAGTTGTGTACGGCTACGATAGCGCGCAAGCCACTGCGCGCATCGTGCTTGAACGAGATCAGTTCATGGCCATCGTAATGTGGCGAATTAAATACTGTCACTACTGACTCCTTTTTTAGCACTCTATTTAAGCGGCATCGTGAATATCCACGAGCTGCACAACATCACCGCTCAAGCGCTTAACAAGGTGCTCTTGACGCACGCGGTACTGCTTTATTGCCGCGTCTTTTACGTGGCCAAAACCACGTACATCGTCAACTAAAGCAAATAATTCAATCGCGACACTTATGTTGTTGCTATTTAACTTAGCTAAAACCAAATCAAGCTGCTCTACAAACTCATCACGCAGCGCGCGTTCGGCCTTACGCTCTAAACTGTAGCCAAGTACATCCCACCGCGTTCCACGCAAACCTTTCAATTTAGCTAACAGCTTAAAGGCCACAAACATCCAAGACGAAAATACCCGCTTAACAGGAAAGCCATCCGAACCCGTTTTGGACAACAGCGGCGGCGCCATATGAAACTGCAATTTATAATTACCTTCAAATGCGTCGGTAAGTTTCTTAACGAAGTCGCCATCGCTGTAAAGACGCGCCACTTCATACTCGTCTTTGTAGGCCATGAGTTTATGTAAGGATTTGGCAACCGTTGACGTAAGCTCGCCTACGGCTCCGCTAACCTCTTCTTCCTTCACTTTTACTGTATTCAAAATAGCTAAATACTTTTCTGCATAGCTTTTGTCTTGGTATTTCAGCAAATGCTCATAGCGGAAGCCGATAATGTCATCAAGCTCACGCAATGGTGACCAATGTTCAACGTCAACCCCTGCCGCTTGGCGAACTGCATCAATATCATGCGCAGCACGACGCCCCCATAAAAACGCCTGCTTATTAAAGTCCACGGCCACGCCATTAAGCTCAATAGCCCGATCAATGGCGTCGTAACTCACCGGCACATAGGCTTTCTGAAATGCGTAGCCCAACATAAAGAAGTTGCTCGCCAAGGTGTCGCCCAGTAAATGGCTGGCCAACTCAGTGGCGTCAACAAAGCTCACCTTGCCTTCACCCACTTCATCAACAATTAGCTGCTTCATTGAATCTGCGGGGAACTCTGCATCGCGGTTATAGATAAATTCTGCGGTGGTCATTTCAGTGTCGTTGACGACGGCTACAGTGCGCTCAACATTGACCTTGGCAATCGCCTCATCAGAGGCCGACACGACTAAATCACAGCCTAATAATAAGTCTGCATCGCCGGCGGGAATCCTTACTGCATTAATATCATCCTGATTATTGGCGACTCGCAAGTGACTCACTACCGGCCCAAATTTTTGCGCCAAGCCGGTCTGATTCATGGTGGCGCAGCCCTTGCCTTCTATATGTGCCGCCATGGCCAATACCGCCGTAATGGTAAGTACACCCGTGCCACCCACGCCGGTAACAACTAGATTCCAAGGTCTTGTGATGGCCGGCAGTACTGGCATTGGAATTTTTGCAAAACCATCTGTATCAACAGCAGTATTTTTCCGTGGCGTGCCTCCAATTACCGACACAAAACTTGGGCAGAAGCCATTCACGCAAGAATAGTCTTTATTGCAGGCACTCTGATCGATTTGGCGTTTGCGGCCGAATTCTGTTTCTTTTGGCAGTACAGATAAGCAGTTAGATTTTTTGCCGCAGTCGCCACAGCCTTCACACACTGCATCGTTTATAAAAATACGGCGATTAGGGTCAACCATCGTGCCTTTTTTACGGCGACGACGTTTTTCCGCTGCACAGGTTTGCTCGTAGATAAGTACCGACGCACCGGCGACGTCTTGCAACTCTTTTTCAATGCTCAGCAAATCATCGCGATTGCTAATAGTAAAACCATTTTTTTGCGGCCAAGAATAATTCTCGGGATGATCAGACACCAAGGCGATACGCTTAATACCCTCGCCATGCAGTTGCATAATGAGTTGCTCGACGGTTAAAGAACCATCAATCGGCTGACCGCCGGTCATCGCCACCGCATCGTTATACAGAATTTTGTAGGTGATATTGACACCCGCCGCGACCGCCTGACGAATCGCCAAACTACCAGAATGGAAATAAGTGCCATCGCCTAAATTTTGGAAAACATGTTTGGTTTCGGTAAACGCCGCCTGCCCGACCCACGTCACACCTTCGCCACCCATTTGGGTGAACGTGGTTGCAGGCCGCGTTGGCATCCATGTGCTCATATAATGACAACCAATACCGCCAAGCACCACGCTGCCCTCTGGTGCAACAGTAGACGAATTGTGCGGACAGCCAGAACAGTAATGTGGCGTGCGATTTATAACGCCATGCTTATTGGCAATCGACTGCTCTTTTTGCTCGTAAAATTTTAAGCGTTTTTCGATTTCATCACTCTTATAAAAACGACGAATACGTGCAGCAATGGCGCGCGCTACCATCGCGGGCGTCAGCTCGCTTAGGTTGGGTAATAAATCTTTACCCTGCTCATCAAACTCGCCAATAACACGCGGACGATCTGCCACCGGCCAGTTGTAAAGTTGGCCGGTAATCTGATCCTCGATAATGGAGCGCTTTTCTTCAACTACCAGAATCTCTTCCAAACCCGCTGCAAACTCATGGGTTGTTAAAGGCTCTAGGGGCCAAGGCATGCCGACCTTATACACCCGCAAACCGATAGCGGCAGCATGCTGCTTATCAATTCCCAAGTCTTCCAATGCCTGCAATACATCAAGGTAGGCCTTGCCGCTGGTTACAATTCCCAAACGCGCCTTGGGGCTGTCGATCACGATACGATTCAAATTATTTGCCCGCGCAAATGCACGCGCGGCATAAATCTTGTATTTATTCAGTCTTAGCTCTTGTGCCAGCGGCGTGTCTGGCCAGCGCGCGTGCACGCCGTCAGGCGGCATAATAAAGTCTTCTGGCAACACAATATTGACTCGACGAGCATCAATCTCCGCGGAGATCGCTGAATCCATATTTTCGGTAATGGCTTTTAGCCCCACCCAACAACCCGCATAGCGGGACAGCTCCCAACCGTAAATACCCAGGTCCAAAACTTCCTGCACATTGGCGGGCGCCAATACCGGAATAGACGCCCCCATAAACATATGTTCAGACTGATGGGGCAAGGTAGACGACTTAGCCGCGTGGTCGTCGCCAGCCACAGCCAAGACCCCACCGAATTTAGAAGTACCCACCGCGTTAGCATGTTTAATAACATCCATGCTGCGATCAACCCCAGGGCCCTTGCCATACCACATACCAAACACACCATCGTATTTAGCATTGGGAAACAGGCCCACTTCCTGACTACCGCGCACCGCCGTCGCGGCCAAATCTTCGTTCACCCCCGGCACAAACTGAATATTGTGCTTATCGAGGTATTTCTTCGCCGCCCACATCGCCTGATCGACAGTGCCCAGTGGCGAGCCACGATAACCGGAAATAAACCCTGCGGTATTCAAACCACGCTCTAAATCGCGCTGATGCTGCAACATTGGCAGGCGCACCAAAGCATCGATACCCGTCATATAGGCGCGGGTAGTGTCCAACATATACTTGTCTTCTAAGGAGATCTTAAGGGCTTTATCAGACAGTGACATGGCGCGATTCCCGTCGTTATTGAAGAATTATTAGTGAAAATTCTATCCCTTAAACACAGCTATATTTATTTTATTAAGACCATATATTGCGTTAATTACGAATTAGTTATTGATTTATACAGTAGGAAACGAATAAATATCGCTACATATCATTTGAGATACCAGTAATAGCGGCTAATATCTAAATAGTGCCAACAAACAAGAGCGAGAATTACAGTGAGCGCAGAACTAAACAAGCAAGACATTGGCATTCTTACAATTCTTCAATCAGATGCCAGTAAATCATCTAGTGAAGTGGCCGACTTAGTCGGCATGTCCCAATCCCCCTGCTGGCGGCGTATTAACCGCATTGAACAAGACGGTGTGATTCAGAAGAAAGTAGCGCTACTAGACCGTCACGCCCTAGGAATGGATTTAGTGGTGTTCGCAACGATTAACCTAACCACCTCGGGCCGCCAAAACTTAGAGGAATTTGAGCAGTCAGTTGAAAATTTTGACGAGGTGATGGAGTGCTACACCATGACGGGGATTTGGGATTACATGCTTAAAATTATTGTGAAGGATATTCGCAACTACGAAAGCTTTGTGCGTGATCGTTTACTCTGCCTACCGATGATTCGAGAAATTCACTCACACATCGCCGTAACTGAAATCAAGAACACCACCGAGCTGCCATTAAAAACCCAGCTTTGACGCAACACGCTCTTTACGAATTAAGAGTAGTCACCACAGCATTTATTTATCAAAAAATTGGGGAGAAAAAAGAAGACTTAGGCGAAAGAAGGTGGCACGTCCCTGTGCCCCCCATACACCGACGCTAGCGTCGACCTATGAGATGGCGAGCAACAATATTACATATTCAGCCATGATCACTGTAATACCGAAGAACAAAATCGACTCACGAGTAGATAATATTTTGTTCAATAACTCTGGGGGCAATGTAATCCCATCCAATTAAATATACATCCCCCTATTTAGGGGGGAGCATTAACTAATATGGAATTAACATTAGGCGATTATTTCCGAAATGCCCACTGACACATCAATCACCCAGCAGCCTTCCTCAAGCTGAATATTAAGCTGCCCGTTCAATTCCATGATGCGCTGGCGCATAATTGACAGCCCGCGACCGTCAGCACCGCCTTCTATTACCGATCCATCGTTCTTGATCGAAAGACACAAACAAGCTTCGCTCAAATCAATCGCTATAGCCACATACGTCGGCGACGCGTGACGTAGGGCATTAGAAACCGCCTCACGTACAATGCGCTGCAATTGATGCTGCGATTCTGGCGTTAGCAGACTAAGTGGATATTCACCGTTTTGCTGC
This sequence comes from Zhongshania sp., assembly GCA_018066965.1. Taxonomy (GTDB): domain Bacteria; phylum Pseudomonadota; class Gammaproteobacteria; order Pseudomonadales; family Spongiibacteraceae; genus Spongiibacter. The sequence goes on from JAGPVP010000108.1 coordinate 15,238, forward strand.
CATATCAACTCAACATCAGCGCTTTGACAGCGCTCTTCAAACTCCACTCGCCATGCAGCTAGCACTTGTGAAAGGCTGCGGGGTGGTATATCTAGCGCCTCTAGCAATAAGCGCAAATCCTTTATTGCTTCACGCACCAAAGGCCGCTCACTATCAGCACTGCGGTGTAGTAAGGTAAGCAGTCTTGCTCCCAAGTCGTCATGAATATCACGACGAATACGATCTCGCTCAGCGAAACGACCTTCCTCCCTTGCCTCAACAGCAGATATCGCCACTTTAAACTGCGCCTGTAGCAATTCAATAATAGCAATATCCCCGCGGTTAAATAGACGGCGACCTTTTTCAGGCATCGTCAGTTCTATGGAGTGATTTTCGTTAAAAACACCACTGACAGCTAAGACCTGCCCACCGTCTCGAATCTCACTATGCTCGAGCATTTTGTCTAGCGGAGAAATACTGAGAGGCGAAAATATATCTTCTAATAGCCGTATCCAAAGCAGACGTAGCTCACCGACTTCGCGAATGTCGACAAACAGGGGAATACTACTGTGCAAAATCTTCTGCAAATTCCGCGTCGGCACACTTACAAAGCGTGTCCAAAACCACTGTCTCAAGGGAAAATAAATCCAGCCTACCGCGGCTAACGCTAAAGATAAGGCCGCCGTCTCACCTAGAGCAGGAATGGACACCAAAGCCAAATCAACCAAGATGACGGCAATACCGCCAAGCAGCCAACTCCAAATTTCGAACCACCATCGTTCAATATCAAATAGTCGATAACGTAACAGTCCCAAAGCAATACCGGCATACATCAGCAAAAAGACCGCAAACAGAACCGACTGCGGCAGGAGTAACTCCTTCCCCAATGCAGCAGGGATAAGCTGAAAGCCTGCGAATAACCCCGTCCCTAAAAATATCGCCAGCAAAAACCATAACAATGCAGCGCGCTCGACCGGTTTGCGGCGGGTGTAGAACCACTGGGTAGCGGCAAATACAATCGCAGCCATATAAATCAGCAAGGTATAAATATAGGAGTCAGATGCCCCAGACCCTATCTGAAAAAATACGGTTACCGCGCCGGCGATACCCGCTGCAAAACTAAGATAAACGGCGGGAAAACGTCCTAAACGCTGGGGGTAATACCAAAGCAAGGACGCTAAAGCAGAAGAAAATAAAATTGCGTTAGAGCTATTGATATTAGACAGATAACGAAATAATTGCCCGTCTATTAGCAAACTCCGCGTGCTGTAAACAGAGGCTGTAGCGATAGCAACCGTTAAAAAAAGTCCCGTTAAGGCATATAACCCTGTTGCCTTGCTTGGCTGTGCGGCCCACACCACACCACCGATTAACCAAACCCCCGCCGCCACCAATAGTTGAAACCAGAAATCCCAAGGTAGATCTGCAATATGACGGTCGCGAATCAATACAGTATTCGATTCACCAACCACACTCATAAACTGTAAAACCCCTGACTTTGCCTCTTTACCCAAAAGGGTATGCGCATACATCAAACGGTTAAAATCAGTAAACGTTTCGATAATGTCTGGCTCGGGAATGAGCAATAAAGTTTCAGCTTCAACGTCGCCGGCGCTGCTTATGAAGTGGCTGATGGCAATGGCGTCTTTGCCTTGTTCTTGATAGATGAGGCGATTCTCATCGGCGTAAAAATGGCCACTCGTCTCAGGTAAATTTATACTAAGGTAGAATGCGGCGCCTAATAGCAGTACAAGTAGGCTTAAAACAAAGCCAATGCGAAGCTGTAAATTCATGGTTTCTCTTTTTGCTTTTATCGCCTCACCCGCGAATAGGGGATGTGCGCAGTAGGTATATTCAGGCACTATTATTGTTTATATTCCATACAGATAAAAGACAGCGAGGCAGGATTGACCCCCTATCAAAATATACTAATCGTTGAAGACCTGCCGGACGTAGCAGACTGGCTCTACCGCGTATGTGGCGACTGCTTTGAAGGAGCCGACATTCGCACCGCGAACTCTATTAGCAGCGCCAAATCATCAATTAGCGACTGGGTGCCGCAGTTAGCCTTGCTAGATATTGGCCTACCAGATGGCTCCGGCATAGGGATCATGGACGACATTTTTGCCGTTAACCCGAGCTGTCAGTGCGTCATTACCACCATCTTCGACGACTCAAACCACCTGTTTGACGCACTCAAAGCCGGCGCGAACGGCTATTTACTCAAAGACGAAATCGAAACCGTTTTCACGGCCAGACTGAAAGGCATACTCGAAGGGCAACCACCACTATCCCCCAGTATTGCACGTAGAATGCTGAACTTTTTTCAGCCTCAAAAGGCCGCTCCCGAAGCAGAGATTACACCCCGCGAAAAAGAAGTACTCACGCTAATTGCACACGGCTACAGCGTGCGTAGCACCGCTGAATCACTTTCACTTAGCCACCACACCGTGGCCAGCTATGTGAAAGAGATTTACCGCAAGCTACAAATAAATTCGCGGGCAGAAGCCACGCTAAAGGCAATGGAATTGGGATTAATAACACAAAACAAGTAAGAGCGGCACATCCCTGCGCCCCCATACAACGACAACATTGCTATCGATATATGAGATGCTAATTAAACAGCACAAACTCGGCCATGATGACTCGTTGGAATACTAATTAATAAGCATGGTGCTATTGCGAGAAGCATCCGTTCGACAATTTTCACAGCAATGTTATAGATCGCATCCTGTACCGCACCCCATAAAAAAAGAGTGAAATTTGTCTAACGTAAATCAGGTCCTACCGCATAATTTATACCGCTTCAATAACAGAACTGGACCTTAGCGGCTTAAAACATCTCACTGGTTTGAGCACTACTGAATAATCCGCCGATTAGCAACGTCACCAGCACCTTGCATATATACCGCACAGCCATTCTGGACGGGGTAGTTACACTTATAAATTTTACGCTTCACCCTTATATACCCGGGCATACCGTAATCCTTAGCAACATCCGCATCGCTCTCTGCCAAAGCCTTCTGGCAATGCATCACGTAACCCGATTTGTCGTCATATTTCCATGCTTGTTTATAATTGTCACTGGCATTAGAGCAGCCTGCATAACGCGCTTGTTGTAGTAGGCCAGGCTCAA
>JAGPVP010000120.1 GCA_018066965.1 Zhongshania sp.
GTCGAGCTGGCACGAGCAGGGTGTTCTCATGGCCTGCGTCACAAATAAGCCGGCGCGCTTTAGTCAGCCGATTTTGGCGCATTTTGGCATGAACGTGTTTATGCCAGTGTTGGTGGGTGGCGACACCCTCAGCGTACGCAAGCCAGATCCAGCACCGTTGTTGCTAGCCTGCGAACAACTGGGCGTGGATGTTGCCAACACCGTTATGGTGGGCGACTCAGTCAATGACGTAAGAGCTGCAAGAGCCGCTGGTATGCCGGTTGCCTGCGTGAGCTATGGTTATAATCATGGTGCACCGGTAGCGGAGGAGAATCCTGACTTATTAGTTGATCACTTTTCGGAATTAGCCACTAGCTAGTTCTGCGTGAAACTTTTTAAAGTACTTTCGTCCAGTCTTTAATATTTTCTCGGGTAAGTTCCCTTCATTATTTTCGATGCTATGCGCGTTAATACGTATATAGCATTCGATTATAGCAATAGTAAGTGCCAGCCCTGCATTTTATAGTGATATCTCTTAGTGGTGTCTCCGTAATTTACTAACAGACAAGGGCATTGGAATGCAGGACGAGTCTCGGGTGTTAGCCATAGGCAAAAAAGGCAGCATCGCACGACAAATACTCTTTCCCTTGTTGCTGCTCATTGTTGGCAGCAATATTGTCGTTGTCTCAATTATTATGCGTCAGTTAGATGCGCAGCTATTGTTGGCAGCACAGCATAAGCTGAATCAAATATCTCAATTACAAGACATAAAATTCACGTCGAATATTAATGAGCTTGTTAACGATGTCTTAATAGTCTCGCGCACAGCACCGATTAAAGCCATAGCAAATAATGACGGCTCTAAGGATATTGGTGTGAGTGGGGAGTTGAGTATTGAAGCGTGGAAGTCACAGCTGGCAAGGATTTGTACTGAAATTCTTAATTTTAAAGAGCGCTACGACCAGATTCGCCTGATCCTCGCAGATGGATCGGAGTGGTTGCGTGTTGATCGGCGTGGCGATGAGAATAGTATCCATATTGTTCCAGAAAGCGATTTACAAAATAAATATTCAATGAGCTATTTTCAAGAAACGATAAAATTACAGCTCGGTGAAGTGTATCTGTCAGAAATCGAATTAAATCGCGAGTTTGGGGTGGTATCGAAACCAGAGAAGCCTGTAATTCGTGCATCTACGCCGCTATATGCAGATGATGGAAAATTGTTTGGAATTTTAATATTTAATGAAAATTTGCAAAATGGCTTTGATGAGTTACACGCATTAGCTGGTGATGATACCAATGTGTTACTGAGTAATAGCGCCGGAGAATACATCTTACATCCCGAAGAAAATAAGCGGTTTCAGTTTGAGTATGGTCAAAGTTCAAGCATATTTGGTGATTATCCAGCCGCAAAATATTTGTTGGCAGATATGGGCAATAGCTTTGAAACTGGTATAGCCGATAAGGGGAATGAGCAGCAAGTATATTCTTTGCGGACCATTGTTTATGGTTCCGGCGCCCCTAGTAATCGCTTAATTGTTGCCACAAGCTATGATTTATCTTCAGCGCTGCAAGTAAAGTCGCATTTATTAAAGCAGATCTATTTTTTACTAATCCTGATAACAGTAATAGCGGTGTTGCTATCTATTAATGTTGCTAGACGAATAGCTAAGCCAATTGTGCGGATGAGAGATGCCTTGACGGATCAGGGCCTCAATACGCAAAGCACAGAATTACCGCTTTCTTCCAGTGGCGAGGTTGGGGATCTCGCTCGCGTATTTGAGCAATTTATAACTGAGCTTTCGCGTCGTCAAAAAATACTGCATGCCGAAGTGCAGGAGCGAAAAAGCGCGCAAGCAGAGCTTGAAGAAAATAATAAGAAGCTAGTTTCCTTGAATCGAGAAATGGAGCAGTTCGCATATATTGCCTCCCATGATTTGCAGGAACCACTGCGTACAGTAGCTAGCTTTGTTGATTTGTTAGTTGAGCATAATGCTGAACAGCAGGATGAGCAGGTGGAAGTGTTTCATGGCTTTATACTTGATTCGGTTCAGCGTATGCGTGATTTGGTGACGGCCTTGCTAGACTACAGTCGCTTGGGGGCTGATTCTGAGCGAGAAGAAATTGATTGCCAGCAGTTATTAAATGACGTGTGCGAGGACTTGGGCGCAAGGATTGAAGATACCCAGGCTGAAATACACTATTCCGATTTGCCGCGTATTGCTGGCAAGCGCACCGAACTTAGAATGCTGTTTCAGAATATGATTAGTAATGGCATAAAGTTCTCAAAAAAAGATGTTAGACCTTGTATACACATAAGTGCTAAGCGTGGGGGTGGTGAATGGGTGTTCTGCGTGCGGGATAATGGCATAGGTATTAGCTCGGAGCATTTTGATAAGATTTTTAATATTTTTCAGCGTCTGCATAATCGAGATGACTTTGAAGGCGCTGGCATAGGTTTGGCGCACTGTAAAAAAATTGTTCAGATGCATAGTGGTAAAATTTGGTTGGAGTCGAATCTCGGAGAGGGTTCCGCGTTTTATTTTAGTTTGAGGGATATCGATAATGGATAAATTGAAGAATGTGGTGTTGATTGACGACTGCAAGGCAACGAATTATATCCACCGTTTAATCATAGAAAAATATGGCTTCGCGGAAACGATATCGGAGTTTATGAATGGCAGGGAAGCCATGGATTACCTTTCGACTAAGGTGGATGGGGAGTTTCCAAAGCCAGAGTTAATTTTTCTTGATTTGAATATGCCGGTTATGAATGGTTGGGAGTTTCTAGAAAGCTACAAACACCTTCCCAGTGACCAACAGGCCGGCGTTGTGGTGGTTATGTTAACAACCTCCTTAAACCCCGATGACGAAGCGCAGGCAGATGATATTGACGGTGTAAAGGCTTTTTCGAGCAAGCCACTAACAACTGAAAAACTTGACGGCGTGTTAGCTGAATTTTATCCCCGAAGTGTGCGTGAGCTACCTTAATTATCGCTATTCTTGTTAATTTGAATTCTAATACGCCTACGAAATCGAATTAATTTAGTGATACCTTGTTATGAGCAGTATTTTTTGCCCAGCCCTATTTATTGCCGCGCCATCTTCCGGCCAGGGAAAAACCACTATTACCGCTGCGATTGCACGCTACCACCGTCTGCAAGGGCGTCAGGTCCGCATCTTTAAAATGGGGCCGGATTATCTTGATCCGCAAATATTAGAACAGGCCTCGGGTCATCCCGTGGTGCAATTAGATTTGTGGATGGCAGGTGAGGATTATTGCCGTAATCAGTTTTACCGAGCCGCTCAAGTCGCTGATTTAATTTTAGTAGAAGGCGCCATGGGCATATTCGACGGCGAACCTTCAAGCGCAGATTTGGCGGCGACATTTAATATTCCCATTGCCCTAGTGATGGACGTTAAAGGAATGGCACAGACCGCCGCTGCCTTGGCGATGGGGCTTGCTAACTATCGAGCCGATGTTCATGTGGCTGGGCTAATTGCCAATAACTGTGCGTCAGAACGCCATCGCCAGCTGATAGCGGATGCCCTGCCTGAGGATTTGCCACTACTCGCCACCATGAGTCGCGACCCCGCGATAAGCCTGCCAGAGCGTCATCTGGGTTTGGTGCAAGCCAGTGAAGTGAGCGATATATTAGAAGATCGCTTTAATACCGCCGCGGCCATGATCGCACAGGGCGCGCTCGCAGAATTACCCGCGCCGGTGGAATTTAGCGCCCGCGAATTACCTGCTGTTGCGCCGCTGCTGTCTGGCCAGCGAATTGCCATTGCCCGTGACGAGGCCTTCAGCTTTATTTACGCGGCTAATGTGCAATTATTAGAAGATATGGGCGCAGAGTTAATTTATTTCTCTCCGCTGCATGATAAGCAATTACCCGAGGCAGATGTGTTGTGGCTGCCGGGTGGCTACCCAGAATTACATGCCAAAGGTTTGACTGAAAACAGCGAGATGCAGTCGCAAATCCGCGATTTTTATTTGGCAGATAAGATTGTTTTGGCTGAATGTGGTGGCTTTATGTACTGCCTAGAAAGCCTGCGCGATTTGGACGGGCAGAGTTTTAATATGCTCGGACTAATAAGTGGTCAAGCGGCAATGCGAGGTCGCGGTGGCTGTCAGGGTATGCAATCAGCAGTGCTTCCCGAAGGCGATATTCGTGCCCACGCCCATCATCGTTCCACGTCAGAGAACACGCCTGAGCCTATTGGCCATGGTCGCCGTCAGCGCCACCCTGCACCTGGGGAGGCAATTTATCGCAGCCGTGGTTTGACGGCATCGTACTTACATTTATTTTTTCCCTCCAACCCCACTGCAATAGCCGCCTTGTTTAAACCACGGTATGAGGCAGGGGCTAAATCAAACGCGTAAACCTGAATGCGCGTGATTTTCTTAGCGGCATAAGGTAGAGTTGCGCCGCATTTTCAGGTTCTCTTCGTTAGTGAGAATAATAGGGAATTCGGTGTAATAAGGGCAGATTATTGTCTTTGTTATAGGAATCGAAGCTGTCCCCGCAACTGTATGCGTTTAGCGATAATCATAGCCACTGAGCTTAATTTTTCTTTTAGAAAGATCGCTTGGGAAGGAGATTATTGCGCTGATTGGCGCTTTTGGCTTTGCCATTAACACCATCTGAAAGCGTGAGCCAGTAGACCTGCCTGATATGCGATTACCTGATGGTCGGGGTGTGCAATCAGGAGTGAAAGTCTATTGGGCAGTAAGTTGCCCTGTGGGCGGTCCCTTTTTATTTCCCGGCGCCATCAAGATTTTTATAATCGAGAGGCGATTCCTTTGAAAAAACTATTTTGTATTGTTACAGCAGTTGGCTTAACTGCGGCTAGCTCGTGCCTATTTGCCGCCGGGGTCAGTGGTGAATTGGCGCGAGATATAGAAGAGGTTTATGTTGGCGGAGATGCGACGCCAGTCTTAGTTAATTCTGAAGCGGCGTCGGTGGGAACAGTATTGGCGGCGCAAATCGCGCATCGCCCCGCGCTGCGTCCAGCCGAATTACTAGAAACCATTCCCGGTATGGTGGTGACTCAGCACAGCGGCGACGGTAAGGCGAATCAGTATTTTCTCCGCGGTTTTAACCTAGATCACGGCAGTGATTTTGCTAACTACGTAGAGGGTGTGCCGGTCAATATGGTCAGTCATGGCCATGGCCAAGGTTATACCGATCTCAACTTCCTTATACCAGAACTTATCGAACGTATTGTCTATCGCAAAGGCCCGTATTACGCTGAGGCAGGTGATTTTGCGTCAGCGGGTTCTGCGCGCACTGCGTATAAACGGAAAGTAGAAAAGCAAACTGTAAAGCTAAGCGTAGGTGAAAACGGTTACGGCCGGATGTTAGCTTATGGCGGGGTTGCGGTAGCGGACGGTCAGTTGGCGTACGCCATTGAGTCCATGCAAAACGATGGACCCTGGGTGGTTGCCGAAGGCTTTGATAAAAAAAATGGCGTATTAAAATATAGTAATGGCGATGATGATCGCGGTTATAGCGTGACGGCATTGGCCTATGAGGCGGATTGGACGTCTACCGATCAGGTATCTCAGCGGCTAGTCGATGACGGTAGCCTAGATCGCTACGGCTCGCTCGACGATAGCACCGGTGGCGACACGCATCGCTATAGCTTGTCTGCTGATATGTGGTCGCAGCTCAGCGATACGCTTCGCCTAGACAGCCAGTTTTATGTGTTTGATTACGCTCTGCGACTGACCTCAAACGCGAGCTATTTTTCCCGCGATGATGTAGATGACCCTGACTTTCGCGGTGATCAATTTACTCAATTTGATAATCGTCTTAGCTATGGCGGGCAGTTGGATTTCAGTCAGGTTCTAAACAGTCGGCACGAATTAAATTATGGCGCGGAATTGCGGCTTGATGACATTAATGATGTTGGTGTGGGCTTTAGTCAGCAAGCCTTAATCTATGATCTATTTGCCAGAGCCGCAATAGACGAAATTGCTCTGGGTGTGTACGGCAGCGTCCACAGTCAATGGACCGATTGGTTTGCCACCATCGCGGGATTACGCTACCAGACCATTGATGTCTCTGTAGATACCAAGCGCGTGGGTGACGACGAGGGCGATGACAGAGAGGCCTTGTTATCACACAAATTGTCACTGCGTTTTGGCCCCTTTGCCAATACCGAGTTATTTGTAAATTACGGTGAAGGCTTCCATAGCAACGATGCCCGAGGTGTGGTGCGCGGCGGTTCTGCGGCCAACACAGTGCCGCTAATGTCAGAGTCCACCGGCTACGAGCTAGGTATGCGCAGCTTATTGGCGAGAGACGTTCAAGTTTCGTTGGTTTTGTTTCGCTTAGATTTAGATTCTGAACTGGTATTTGTGGGTGATGAATCTACCACCGAACCCCGTGATGCCACGCGGAGGCAGGGCGTGGAGCTAAGTGTGTTTTATCAGCCGGTGGACTGGTTTGTGTTGGATGTCGATTACGCCGCATCTAATACGCGATTTAAAAAACAGCAATTTGATGGCGCTACGGCTCTAGGCAAAAACGTGCCAGACAGTGTAGAAAACGTTTTTGCAATGGGAGCCAGTGTTGAGCTAGACAACGGTGTATACGGCGGTGTGCGGCTGCGCTATTTCGGCCCCCGTAAATTGACCGAGGGCGGTGATATTGAATCCGATGCCTCGCAAATACTGAATGCCAATCTAGGTTATCGTTTTGACAATGGCGTGTCGCTAGGCCTAGAAGTGATCAATGTGCTGGACGATAGCGACGATGATATTACTTATTATTATGCGTCGCGAACTGCCTCGGAGCGAACCGCTGGTATAGATCCCATTGATGATTTCCATTCTCACCCGATGGAGCCGAGAACCTTGCGTGCGTCTTTATCTTTTGAGTTTTGAGTACATAAATAATAAATAAGCCCTGTGCTAACGTAATGATTTACATTGCGCTAGCACAGATAAAACAGCTAATTTTGATTGACCTTGCTGCCTTTTATGACCACATCTGACGTGCCTTTAACTTGTATGTCGGCACCGCTTATAGAAATATTGCCGTTTTTACTCATGGTAATGGCGGCCCGACCGCTTTGCAGTACCAGTTGATCGTTGGCGGTGATAACGACACGTTTACCGCCATCAATAATTAAGTTTTTTCGGGTGTTAATATTCAAATCGCCACCGGTGTCGCGAACGGCGGGCGTGGCGATCCCTCTATCCACCTGCATGTCTGACGGAACTCGCAATGTACCGTCAGCTTCTCTTTGCATCAGGCTTTTAAGTTCATTGAGTTCTTTACGAAGCTGAATAATTTGTTTCTGAAGATCCTCATCGCGTGAGCTGTTAGCTATGTCGGCGGCAGAGGCTACTCCTGTTATAGAAAGGCCAAGAAGTGTGGCGATAATAGCACTGCGTGGTGTGTTCATTATGTGTTGTCCAAAAATGGCTTTCCTAGGGTTTATTGTCACAAGCGCGTCAAAGACCGAGCATATTATTGCCTAGCTGAATGATAGATGAATATTGTGTTTATGATATGGAATTATTTTAAATTGTCATAAATCTGTCTTCAAAAAAGCCTCTGTTTGTCATTTTAAAGCCCTAAGCTTGCCACAAATGCATAAAGAGGATGCATGAGCGTGGAAACAAGGAATCGATACAAAACCATTTGGTTATCCGATATTCATCTCGGCTTTAAAGACTGCCGTGCTGACTACCTTCTCAATTTTCTGAATAGCGTTGAATGCGAAACGCTTTACTTAGTCGGTGACGTTGTAGACCTGTGGGCGCTTAAACGCACATTCCATTGGCCTGCGAGTCACTACGATGTGGTTAGGGCACTATTTGCCAAGGCCAGCGAAGGTACCCGCGTTGTTTATATTCCCGGAAATCATGATGAGCCGATGCGCGACTATGTAGGCCATATTCTTGGCCCTATCGAGATTAAGCGGGAGGCGATTCATACCACAGTGACCGGTAAACGCCTGTTGATGTTTCACGGTGACTGCCTTGATGAGCATATTCGCCTAAGCAAATGGGAAAACCTGATAGGCGATGCCGCATATGATTTCCTACTATTTTTAAATCGCTGGGCTAATTTCATTCGTCGTCGTTTCGGTCGCAATTATTGGTCCTTGGCCACGTATATCAAACAGCGAATCCCTAATGCCAGACAGGTGATTAACGTGTTTGAAGAGGCGGCAGTAAAAGAAGCCTCGCGTCGCGGTTTGGACGGCGTGATTTGTGGGCATATCCACCAACCGGCCCTGAAAAAAATTAAAGGTTTACTGTATTGCAACGACGGTGACTGGATTGAGAACTGCACCTTATTAGGCGAAACCCATGAAGGAAATTTAGAGTTAGTGCAGTGGACTGAGCACCAAACCTTATTGCAAAGCATGACCGGTAATGGTGGTCCAGCTAAAGCGGACGTTTTACCGCTGCGGCGCGCCGGATAATAATCAGGAGTAAATGTCGTGATTTCAGTAGATTCCGTGATTGATGAACAGTTTCCAAAAATTTCTAAGGGCAACCCGCGCATAAGACGCACCCTGTCAGCGTTGTTAAAATACTTATTTCATGAAGCTGAATTCAAGCAGTTTGAAAAAGACTATCCCTATGTACAAGGCCTGGACTTTATAGAAAAAGGTCTTGATTATTTTGATTTCGGCTACGCCGTTAGCGCGCTTGATAAAGAACGTATTCCGGTAAGTGGTCGGGTGGTGATTATTTCAAACCACCCCATAGGTAGCCTTGACGGTTTGGCCTTGCTTAAACTTGTTTCAGAGGTGCGCGGTGACGTTAAAGTTATTGCTAATGAACTGCTGTATGCCATTAAGCCACTGCGTTCATTATTGCTCCCCGTCGACAATATGAGCGGCAAGCGCAATCGCAAAGAAAATTTGCAGGCAATTCATGGCCACCTGAGCAATGAAGGTGCGGTCATCATATTTCCTGCGGGAGAAGTGTCGCGGTTTAGCCCAGCAGGTATTCGCGACGGTCGCTGGCGCAATGGCTTCATTAAATTTGCGAGCAAAGCCAAAGCGCCTATTTTGCCCGTGCATATTAATGCCCGAAATTCCGTGTTTTTCTACGCGCTGTCGTTACTGGCTAAGCCGCTGTCGACATTGTGGCTTATTCGGGAAATGTTCAAGCAGAACAACCGCACTGTGCGCGTTACGATTGGGCCAGCGATCGAAGCCGACGTTTACGAAAAATTGCCGCTAACCGCGCCAGCGAAAGTTCGTCTGTTTAAAAAGCATATTTATAAATTGGGTCGCCGCAAACGCGGTGGCGAACCGTGCTTCATGCCAGTTGCCCAAGCGGTAGCTCACCCAGAAGATCGCCAGGAATTACGCCGTGCTATTCGCAATTGCGATCACCTTGGCAGCACCCGCGACGGAATGGAAATTTACTGCTATCAATACAATGGTGACTGCACGGTAATGCGAGAGATTGGTCGCTTGCGTGAAGTGAGTTTTAGAGCGGTTGGCGAAGGCACTGGCCATCGCCGTGATGTAGATGCCTTCGACGCTTACTACGATCACATCGTACTCTGGGATGAAAACCAATTGGAGTTGGTGGGCGCCTATCGTTTAAAGCGTGTTACCGACTTAGCCGATGGTCAGACCCTGTATAGCCAGTCTTTGTTTGAGTACCAAATTCCTTACGCTGAAGAGTATTTTGAATGCGGTGCGGAATTAGGGCGCAGCTTTGTGCAGCCGCGTTACTGGGGCCGTAATGGTCTGGATTATTTATGGCAGGGTTTGGGTACGTACTTGCAACGCTACCCAGAGGTTCGCTATTTGTTCGGCCCAGTTAGCCTTAGTGACAGCCTGCCGCGCGGCGCGAAGGATTTGATAATTCAGTTTTATCAAAGCCATTTTCCCGTCACTCAGCCTTGGGCAAATGCCAATAGTCCTTATAAAAATGAACTAACGGAAACGGTTTTTTGCGGTGAAGACTACCGAGCCGAATTTGCGATACTTAAGGAAAAGTTAGCGGAGATGGGGTGTTCGGTGCCGACCTTATACAAACAGTACACGGAGCTGTGTGACGAGGGTGGCGTGAGCTTTACTGCCTTTAATGTAGACCCGGACTTCGCTGATTGTATCGACGGTTTGGTATTGGTTGATCTTAAGAAAATGAAACCAGCCCGCCGTAAGCGCTATTTGGGTGAAGAGCCTACTTCAGTACAAGAGCCCAAAGCTGCTTAAAATATTAATAAAAAAGCGGCTAAGGTAATACACCTTAGCCGCTTTTTTATGATGACTATGAGCGGCCTTAAGGGCCTTAGAATTGCGCGGTCGCTTTATATCGCTGCAACAACGAGTTGCCTAAATACCCCGACCAACCAATCTGCATCATCAATCGGTAGATCGTGTCCCGCACTGTCATGCAGTGTGAGTGAGTGGTGATATTTCTTTGCCAAATACTTACTGCATTGGTAAGAGACCATACGGTCTGCGCGGCTGCTGATAAAGTAAGCATTACTGTTTGTGAACTTGTCGGTAGATGGTGAATGAAAGCGCGAGGCTGCGATTAGCTGGCGTATAACATTGAGTTTGCTAGCCGGGCGACGTTCGCGAATGTGGCACCACTGTTCCAGTAATTCGGCGTGCAGTGCATTGTTATTGCTCACCATGCGGAGTATGGCGCGCTCTTGCTGCTTTGTGGATGTGGCTAGTAGTGCGTGGAGGGTAGGCGGGAGCGCGCTGAGCTTTAGGCGTTTAAACAGCCCGCAATCTGCACTGCTGGTGCTAATGAAGATGGCGGTGGCAATATCATCAGGTGAGCTTGCCAGCCAATCTAGCGCGACCATTCCACCTAAAGAAAGCGCCACAATACCGAAGGCTTCGCCGCTGGCAATGATGTCAGCGGGTAGGCGTTGTTGAACATCTCGACGGATCTCTGCAATGGTGAACGGCGACGGGCGTAAATGTTCAGTGCCAAATCCTGGTAAATCTATGGCATAGCAAGACCAGCCTAGCTCGGTTTCGCAGCGCTGAATAAAGTCACCCCAGTGCGCTTGTTCGCGACTGAGGCCGCGTAGAAATACCCAGTGTTTAACGCTGGCATGCGCTTTAATGAAATCTGAATTCTGAGCTTTCACAACTGGCGATACCACAGGCTTTGCGCCATCTGCTGCATTTCTCGCTCTTGTTCACCGCGAGGCTGCCAGTATTCAATATTTCTTGCGGCGGCGAGTAAAAAATCTATCAGTAGCAGGTGGCCGCGTAATACTCGCGCGTGGCGATGGGGAACGGTGGGGTTGAATAATCCCGCAAAACTAAACAACTGCTGAGGGTGTTTTTTAACCCACAGCCATGAGCCCATTTCTAGAGTGAGTGGCAGCAGCGTGATACCGTCGGCGCGGCATTGGCGGTGAAAATAATCCCAAATATCGCCGTGGCTTAGGTAGTGCATAGCCTGAGGACCAAACACGTAATTGTGATGGGGGAAGTTGCGCTCCCATAATAATTTTAATGCGACATAACTGCCGATATCTTCTATTGGTTGGCGACGGTAGGCGTAGGGTATCCACAGGTGATCTTGAAAACCAAAGCCGGAGTGGAAGTCGACCACAATACTTGGTCGCCCAACTTGGCAGTAACGACCGATAATGTTCTGTAGGGCGACAAATTCGATCTCATAGTCTGCGTCGCGTTTACCCCTAAACCACGGAATGGCTTTTGATATGCGCTGACCGCCGACTAAAAATGGCACTTTGTCTTCTGCGTCGATGGGCGCGTGGCGATTTAAATCAACGCCGTTGGGATTGCAGCGGGAGTCTTGCAGCATCCCGCCGGGATTAACAATTGGCACCGCGACGATGGCGATGTCGCTATTAAATTGCGCTCGCCAATGCTCGTCCCAACGGCAGCGCTCTATCACGGTTTCTAACCACGCTAATAACACTTGGGTGCCGATGCGTTCTACGCCGTGAATTCCGGCGGTGAGAAGCAGGCAGTGCTTTGCGGTGTCTGGGTTGCCAATGGTGAGCGACACTAAGGGCAGAGTGAATTCGTCTGCCTGTATGAGTGCTTCTGTGCGGGTGGAAATTAAATCACCGGCTTGTCGGCACAGCTGCTCCATAGAAATAAGTTCAGACAAGCGGTGTCGAAGTCGGCCTCGGCATTCATCCATAACGGATGTGAAGTCGGGTAATTTGGGGCCGTATAGATCGGCATCCGCATGACTGGGTGCATCTTGAATGCGGGCATGTTGTTGGATTGTCATGTTGGGTATTAACCTGTGGCTGCAATCGTGTCGGCAGGGCGACCGGTTTGCTCCCAGAGTGTTGATACCAATGCAGTGCTGTCATGCCACTGGCCGCTGAGTAGCCAGTCGCAAACTGCGGCGGCCACATCGGGGTAGTGGCGTGGCGTTTGTGCGGGAATATTAGCCAACCATGTTTCGATATGGCTGGCAGAAAAATCATACATCACAGTGGCTGCGCCGAGTTGTTGCAGTGCGGCGGCATTGCCAAGCTGTTCAGATTGTCCCGCGACCGGTTTTGCCAGTGCAGGAATGCCCATGTGCAAGCATTCGCTAATAAGCTCAAAGCCGGCATTGCAGATAACGCCTTTGGCACGGCAAAGGTCGTGTTTAAAATCGTGAAGGCTGGTGGGGCGTCGGCTGATATTGCTGCGCTCCTCACGCTGCAGTTGTGGCGCGTACTGAATAAATTTTTGATTCGGAAATTTAAGTAATACGTCGCTGACTTGCTGCTGATCTTCAAATGGTAGATACACCAAAATATGTGGCGGTGTAGTGCAGGGTTGACGAATCTCATCTGGGTTAATAATCGGCGGCGCGATATTGGCGTTAAAGCTGTCCCAGTGTAAGCCGAGTCGATACTGGACGGGTGCGAAGAATTTCATAATCAAGCGATTGCGTAAATCCACGCCGCTTTGGGGTACATCCGTATAGCCGAAGGCGTACTGGTGACCCACGCCAATTACCGGTTTTTTCTGCAGACGGCCAGCCCAGGCAGTGACCGGCTCAAAGTCGGTAATGACCGCATCATAGCTACTCAAGTCGAGTTTACGCACATCGCGAATAAACGTGAGTGGTTTAATTTGCGCGAAGGTTTTTATTGCGCTGATACTGCCTTTATCGGTGGCGAAGCTGAGACCGTCGCGGAGTTGATAGTCGCCAAAAACCTCCATATCAAAATACTGTTCTGCCGCGCGACCAGTGAACAAAAATTGCACATCTACATTTTTTTCTGCGAAGTGCTGAGCCATCATGCGGGCGCGGGATATGTGGCCATTGCCGGTTCCCTGTACGCCGTAAAGCAGTTTCATAATGTTTCTCTTAGCTTAGATTTGAACAGGCCAGTGTTAGTGATAAAGACACACTGGTTTGGGATGTGGTGATGGGTGAATAGCATGGAGGTAGCGCCGTTGCCGACGATGGCAGCAAGCCCTGTGGGCTTAGACCGCCGTGACAATAGAGTGACCAAGATGGGCAATACCGATGCCTAAGCTGGCGCCGGCAAGCGTGTCGGTGGGGAAATGCACGCCTAGAATGACTCGTGACGCGCCGACCGCGACTGCCCACAAAAACAGCGGAATGCCCACCGCACCAAAGAACAGTACCGTCATGGTCGCAAGCAAAAATGCGGCGGCGGTGTGTCCAGAGGGAAAGCTGAATTCGTCTGAGGCAATAATTGCCGCACTGAAGGCGGGAATAGCTGCCGGTGGACGTTTTCTGCGGCAGGTGTTTTTAAGCACCCAGTAGGCCGGTAGCCATGCGGCGAAACTAATAATTACCGCACTGAAATAGGCTAGGCCTTGACTTGCCCCCATGACGTAAACGCAAAGGGGAAGACCGAGTTGGGCGTAGCCGTCGCCGGTTTTTGATACACTGCGGGCTACACGAGACAATTGTTGCTGGTGGCGGGTATTAACGCAGGCCAGGAACATTCGCACATCGAACTGATTTATCGACTGTATTAAGCGCATAGTTTTATCCTCACATCTGAAACCATACGCTGATGTGTTTTCAGTATTGTGACGACTTTGTTGCAGTTTAAAGACAGTGTGCGATGTTTTCTCTAGGCGTTTTCAATTAACAATATACTACCGCGATGATGGCGGCTGGTGATGACTTCGCGGGGTATTAACTCCGCAAAGAAATCATCGATACAGGCTTCGGCAACAGCCAAGAAGGGTGGGCGGTGGGGGTCGGCGATGATAATTTTTTTAACGCCGGCCTCAACGGCGCGGTGAATTAAGTCGAAGACCTCTTCGCTCATCTCGTCCCAAAAGCAGATATCGCTGGCAATGATGGTGTCGTATTGGGCGAGCTCGTCAATACTTAGCTCATTAAACTGTGCGCACAGCGTGTTAATTTCAACATCATTGTGTGCAGCCAGTAGTGATAAATAGGGAAATACAGCGGGGTCGGCGTCGAGTGCGCTTACTTGGGTGCCCAGATACTTGGCGCAATATATGCTCGCTAGTCCCCAGCCACAGCCTAAATCAAGTACCTTGCTGGCGGTACCTAGTGGGTTTTCTTGCAGGTAGTCTATGAGCAAATAAGCGCTGCCCCAGAGCTTGTTACCGTGCAAATGCGTGGCGTGGGTGGCGCGTTTTAGACGCCGCATATCGGGGTGTGCGGCAAGTAAGGTGCGGATCCCAAAATATTCGCGAGTGTGCTTGGCGGCGGCGCTGGGCATTGAAAATTCCTGTCGAAATTAGTGCGTTGATATTTATCAGCAATTTTTAAGAATGCGATCTTAATTGTGAAAAGAAAGTATTACCATAATCAACACGATGGTTAATGTGAGCCTAAGGCGGCCGTGTTATCGGTTTATTTGATGTAGAGGGCAGGGTGTGACGACATTTGATTACGACGTTTTGGTATTAGGTAGTGGCCCCGCAGGCGAAAGCGCGGCGTTAAATGCAATGAAGCACGGTCATCGGGTGGCGGTAATTGAGGCTCAGAATACCGTAGGTGGAGCTTGCACTCATCAAGGCACCATTCCGTCCAAGGCGCTGCGACATATGGTGCGGCAAGCCATTCGCTATAACAGCACGCCCGCGTTTCGCGATATTGGCGATGCTAGAACGCTGACCTATCCTCGCTTGTTAAGCCACGCCAATGAAGTGATTGCGCGCCAAGTCGACATGCGCAGTCGGTTTTATTATCGCAACCAGATACGGCTTATTTTTGGTCAAGGTCGTTTTGTCGATAAGAATACCGTTGAGGTAGTCACTGACGAGGGCCAGGTTGAATCGCTTACCGCTGCCAGCGTGGTGATTGCGACGGGTTCGCGTCCCTATCGTCCCGCCAATATCGACTTCACTCACGCTCGGGTTTACGACAGCGACACTATTTTGAAAATGACCAATACCCCAGGCAAAATTATTATCTATGGGGCTGGGGTGATTGGCTGTGAATATGCCTCAATTTTTTCTGGTATCGGTATCAAAATTGAATTGATCAACAGTCGTGATCGCCTGCTGGAGTTTTTAGACGACGAAATTTCCGATGCGCTCAGCTATCAGCTCCGCAATATGGGCGTGATGATTCGTCATCGCGAAGTCTACCAATCGGTTGAAGCTAGCGATAAGGGCGTAGAGGTTGTTCTTGAATCCGGTAAACGCATCCATGCAGATGCACTACTTTGGTGTAATGGTCGCAGTGGTAATACCGATGAGCTGGGTTTGGAAAACATTGCGCTAGAGACCGATCATCGCGGCCAACTGGTGGTCGATGAACACTATCAGACCTCGGTGCCAGATATTTTTGCGGCGGGTGATGTAATTGGTTGGCCGAGCTTGGCCAGTGCCGCCTATGACCAAGGTCGTTCAGCCGCGGCGTCGGCTCGCGGTAAAGAGCATTGTCGTTTCGTAGATGACGTGCCAACCGGTATTTACACTCTGCCGGAGATTAGCTCTGTCGGGCAGACTGAACGCGAACTGACTGAGGCTAAGATTCCTTATGAGGTTGGGCGAGCGTTCTTTAAAGACACTGCCCGAGGTCAAATCAGTGGTGAGACCGTCGGCATGCTTAAACTGCTATTTCATCCCGATTCTTTGGAAATATTGGGAATTCACTGTTTTGGCGCGGAGGCGGCGGAAATTATTCATATCGGCCAGGCCATTATGAAACAACAAAACGGCGGTAATACCCTGCGTTATTTTGTGACCACCACCTTCAATTATCCGACGATGGCAGAGGCTTATCGCACTGCCGCGCTAAATGGTTTAAACCGTCTGTAATCGCCGCCTAAGGCCGGAGTTACCGGCCTTAGGCGCTATGCGGGGCTTACCCCATACGTCAAAACTCATTGCCTTCGCTAAATTATTTGCAGTCTAGGTATAAGTTTTTATTGACAGAAATTGCAGATCATCATAAATAGTGCCCTGAACAACCACGGTTAGCCGAGGGGTTCATTCTGTATCTACGAAGTACTGGAGTGGGCAAGTAATGGCAAATGACCTAGCCGATGATGATATCGACGATGTCTTAGATGACGATTCTACGGATAATTTTGACGAGCGCCGCCTCAAGGGAGGCAGCGATAGCAGTATTCGTCGAAAAATCGAAGAGCGCTTAGAGCGCAAACGCCTGATGGACGAGCTGGATTTACTGGACGATTTCGATCTATAGAAGCGTTATTTCACCGTTATTTCACCGTTATTTGGTGAAGTTTCCGTTCTAACGCCACGTTTTGTGGCGTTTTTCTTATTTTGTGCCTAGTTCGTGAATTCCATCTCTTGATGGGGTGTTGGGCGAATAGTGTACAGATGTGCGCTATTCGCCCAAAATCAGCGAGCGATAATAAGATATTGCGCAGTGAGAATACTCCGCTAGACTACTATGCGAGTGTGAACGCCATTCTTGACGTGTACGGGTGAATTTTCCGAGTTAGTAAAACTCCTTGTGATGCCCTGTATTGCCGATTGTGGGCGGCAGTTATAACATGAAGGCATAATTTGCATGTAGTAGCCGCCGGCGTTAGGGTTAATACCTGTCCGCTAGGGATGACGGCAGAAAAATACACTTGCGTCATAAATAAAACAGGATTGTGTAATGAATTGGAAAGCCTTGTCTGCGGTAGTAGTAATAGTCGGGATCGCCGGATTTGTCTGGTACGTTCTGGATCGTTCGGCGAACAGTGAATATAACGACACTGTGATTGAGACGGTCGATGGCGCTAATTCCAAAAAAACCGTGAAAGAAACGCTGGCGGTAGAGTCTGAAGATGACTACCAGGAAAAGGCCGCCAAGGCGCCTGAGCCTCCAGTAGCTATAGACGGCAGCGACGAACAGATTCGCACGGCAGCGGCAACATTGTCTGAGCCATTGGCTACTTGGCTGCAACCTGCAGAACAGGTGCGTAAGTGGGTGTCGGTGATTGATCAGCTAGCGACTTATCGTTTTCCGTCTAAACATTTACCAATGACCTACGACAAAGAACCGTTTTTGGCGGTTAAAACCGAAAGTGGTTTTCAGAACGATCCAGGTAATTATCAGCGCTGGAATGGTTTGGTTACTACCGTGACGGCGGTAGACCCTAAAAATTTGGCGATTTACTACAAAAAATGGTCGCCGTTTTTAGAGGGTACCTATAACGAGCTGGGTAATCCGCAGTCGTTTGATAACCAGCTTCGTACCATGATCGAACACTTTTTGATGGTAGAGGCTATCCCCGCCGATGCCGCCCTAAAGCAGCCTAAAGTGCTATACGAGTATGTTGACCCTGCGCTGGAAAATGCTGACCCGCTGAGTAAGTGGATGTGGCGTCTTGGGCCAGAGAATATGAAGAAGCTGCAGGATTGGCTGCGCGAGCTTGAAAGCTACCTCTAGCGTTTACTGTTTTTTACTTGTCCCTTCTGCTATCGCCATCCGTTTGGATGGCGATAATCTGAAATACCTTAGCTACACTCCTGTTTTCTGAACTGCCTTAGAGGCAAAACGCCAGCGTAAAGCGCGTGGCGCCTATGCCTTTGATAATAATTCTATAAAACAGGTGAATACTATGCCAGTGAGCCCCGTTGATCTTAATAACGCCAATATCCTTATTACCGGCCCGACCGGCCAAGTGGCGGCGCCGATCGTTGATGCCTTGAGTAAAATTGCCAATGTGACTGCCTTGGCAAGGTTTAGTAAAGACAGCGACAAAGAGTCGCTAGAACGCCGTGGCGTTACCGTAATACGGGCTGATCTGGCTGATAAACGCAGTCTTGACGCCTGCTCCGATGATTTCGATTATGTGTTGAATCTGGCCGTGGTGAAATCGGGCAATTTCGATTATGACCTTGCTGCCAATGCTGAAGGCGTCGGCAATTTAATGGCGCGGTGTCGCAGCGCTAAGGCCTTCTTACATTTTTCGTCAACGGCGGTGTATGAATATGCGGGGCAGGTGCCGCGTAAAGAAAGTGATCCGCTGGGTGACAACCACCGTGCGATGTTCCCGACCTATAGCATCGCAAAAATTGCCGCAGAATCCGTGTGC
This sequence comes from Zhongshania sp., assembly GCA_018066965.1. GTDB lineage: Bacteria > Pseudomonadota > Gammaproteobacteria > Pseudomonadales > Spongiibacteraceae > Spongiibacter. The sequence goes on from JAGPVP010000120.1 coordinate 18,444, forward strand.
CGTTTTGCGGCTAAGCAGTTTGATATACCGACGACCATTGCGCGGCTCAGCGTGCCCTATGGGAATAACGGCGGTTGGCCGTATTTTCATTTACTGATGATGAAAGAGAATATGGAAATAGATATTCATCCCGAAGGGCCGAATAGCTATAACCTGCTTCACGCTGACGACTATATCGACAAGATCCCGTACTTATTGGCTGCAGCAAGCTCCGACGTTACGACCGTTAACTTTGGCGGCTCGCAGGCGGTAAGTATTGAAGAGTGGTGCCGGTATTTGACCGAGTTGACGGGGTTTGAGCCAAAATTTAGCGAGAAAGTCACGGCCTTCGGTAGTTTGGCCATAGACACCACACGGATGCATGACTTAATTGGTGAAACCCGTGTGGACTGGCGCGAAGGTGTTCGCGCCATGGTAGAGACTCTTGCTCCGCAATTACTGCGCTAGTCACTTGAGATTGGCAATCGCCGCTATTTTTATAGCGGCTGGATGCTACCTATTAGATGCGGCTTAACGCCGCTTTTGTCTCTCAATTCAAACTCTAGGTTGGCGCCGTTGGTCTCGTAGTCTAAGCGCACATTCGCGGGTAAAAATATCGGTGTCTTAAATTCTACGTGGCAGCGGTAGGCTGTTGTCTTGATGTCACTGCTAAGATTCGCTAAGCAGGCTGCTTTGCTCCACATACCGTGAATGACCATACGCTTGAAGCCCAATATTTTGGCGCTAAGGTCGTGCAGGTGAATGGGGTTAAAGTCGCCAGAGGCGCGGGCGTATTTACGGGCATCGCTACGACTAATGTTGATAACACGCGATTGTGCATAGCTGCGCGGTTCAGGACGGGCAGATTTAGGGCCGCTGGCAATATTGGTCTTAGCGCGCGACAAATACAGGCTGTCATCTTCCCAGACTAATTCATCGCCACAATAGGCTTCGCAGTGGAAGGTAAATTCATAGCCTTTGTCGCTAACCTTGTTGTCGGCGATATTGCAGCGTAATCGCAATACTTCATCTATGGCTATTGGGCGGTGCTGAACAATGGTATTACTTAAATGTACGCAGCCCATGGGTGCAAGCGGAAAGGCTTTGTCTAGCATCATCTTCATATGTAAACGGAAAACTTGCACGTGAAGGAAGCTGACTGACAAGGTCTGAGTGTTGTCAGCAAAGCCACAGGCTTGGTTGTAGCGACGCAGCTGCTTGCTATTGCAGCGAATATTGGCGACTTCTAATGCGTGGTTTGGGAAGCAGGGCGCCTTGCCGGGCTTTTTCCGAGTGATGGCGGCCTGTAGTAACATAGGTGGCGTGCTAGGCAGCGTTTTTAGCCTTAACTCATTGCTTGCGGTCATTCGACTCTATCTCCATACTGAGCGTGGCACAGTGGTTTGTAACGAATATCAACAGACCCTAGAGTATAATGAAAAACGTGGCATTAAGAATTTGCCCAGCCTCAGTGTCGTTTACGGCAGTTCGGTCAATGCGTGCCAGTGTTGATATTTTGTAAAACAGATACCCGCTTGAATGACAGCATCACAGCCTAAAAATTTTTCAGACCTCAGCGACTCCAGCTTTTTGATTCAGCTGGTTTATCCGGCCATGCAAAATATGGGTTTGGATGTGGATCGCATTGTAGACGAGTGTCGAATCTCCCCGACTTTATTGCAGGATCGCAGCGCGCGTTTTCCCCATACGGCACAGCTGCAATTTTGGCGTGTACTTGAAGAAGTCAGTGGCGATCAAAGTATTGGCCTGCATCTGGCCGATGCAGTGCAGGTCTATCGCGGTCAGGTATTGGAATATCTCTTTCTTAGCAGCCCTAATTTTGGCGAAGGTTTAAAGCGCTCACAAAATTATCAACGCTTAGTGACGGATGCCATGCAGTTTGAACTGCAAATTGGCGATCAGCAGTCACGCATGGTTTTGGAATTTGCCGGTGATGATGATCCGAGTTTTCGGCATCGCAATGAATGCTTTGCGCGGTTTTTAATTCGTTATTTTCAAGCTGTGACCGATGGTGCATTCGTCACCGATGCGGTCAACTTAAGCCATGCTGCGGTTGGCGATGTAGCTGAATACGAAAAAGTATTCGGCTGCCCAGTAAATTTTAATAGTTCGGAATCATCGCTAATCTTCGCCACCTCAATACTCGCCACGCCGTCTACCCATGCTGAGCCAGATTTACTCAAGTTGCATGAAAAGCTAGCGAGCAAGCAACTGGAGCGCTTGTCGCGTCAAGATGTGGTGGGTGATGTACGACAAATTATCGCCGAGATGCTAGAGCTAGGTCAGCCAAGCTTAGAAAATGTGGCGGCGCGTTTAAACATGAACGAGCGGATATTGCGCGCACGCCTAACGGAAGCCGGCACCAGCTTTAATCAGGTATTGGCTGATTATCGCTGCGTACTAGCAAAACGCTTGTTGGCTCGTACTGATGAAAGTATCGCCGATGTGGTTTACCTCACCGGCTTTTCTGAACCCAGCACGTTTTATCGAGCGTTTAAGCGTTGGACAGAGCTGACACCTATCGAATACCGTCAACGGAAAAAAGCCGCGCAGCTTAACGATATTGAGTAGTTGGTTTAATCCTCATTCCTAATTCGTAAAAAACTCGCAAATCGCGGGATGCCAGTACTCGTTAAGCCAACGTATTTGTAGGTGATATTGGTGCCGATGGCTGGCGGTGCTTGGCGTTGCGCATCTGAAAAGCCACTGCCAATTTTGAATCTTCGCCCGTCATCTGTTTCTACCAGTATGGCGCCTAACATGCCCTCGTACTTTCCCTTGCCGGGTAAATGGCCAATGACAACTGCCTCGGCATCTTGATAGCGTTTGAGTTTAAGTAAGTCGTCGCTGCGAATAGATCGATACGGCGCACTGCCCAAATGCAGCATCACGCCTTCGCCGCCTAAGGCGATAACCTCATCTAAATAGGCCATTAATGCGGGCTCGTCACTAAATTTTTGCTGCTTTACTAGTTTTAAATAGGGTGAGGTATTGCTGGCGATAATGTCCTCAAGCTTACTTAGGCGCTTGTCAAACGTGCCGGATGTGGTGGGTAAATCGAATACCATAAAACGAATTTTGCGCCATTCGGATTCATCTGGTGTTTGCTTGCGCACGGCGCCAGAAAGCTCGTCAAAGCGCTGCCGACCTAGCCATAACTCGCCGTCCAGTGTTGAGTTTGGGAAGTCTGCAATAAACCAGTGTGGCGCGTGATAGATATTGCCCTGTCGAGAAATGAGGTTTTCGCCATTCCAGTAAGTCCTTACGCCATCTAGTTTTTCACTTACCCAATATTCGCTTAGTTGGATATCTGCATGATAACGATTGGCGAGCATCAGAGCGGGTTCGCTGCGACTAGTAGGGCTGTTAATAGTCTCAGCGTAAACGGGGGTGACAAGTAGATTCAGTGATGAAAAAGCGACTAATATTGCCAAACTCATGTTTGTCATTAATGGCTTTAACGGACGGCTGTAGCGCGGTTGGTAAAGTAGCATCGAGAATCCTCCTTGATTCAATGTATGCGTGTATGATCATACTGATAAAGCGCGTTAATACAAAATAGGAGCGAAATTGGAATGCTTTAAAGTCTGTAGATAAATTAGTGTAGTTGTGTTCTTGCGATGGTGTGCACTAAGGGGACGAGGTGGAATCTAGCTTTTAAAATCTATCTACGGACTCAGTATTTTGGTCAAACTGAAAAACCAGTATCTTTATGAAATGGACTTTTCCATCCGCCTTGCCAGGCAGCTAGATAGGACTCCAGGTCAAATCCACTCTTGCTTGCAACCTCGACTAGATGATTAGGGTCTATTAACAATAAGCCGTTTCGTTCAATGCTGATAATGGCGTTGCGCTCCCATTCTTTCAGAATACTGTTGACCCGTTGACGAGCGCCACCAACGCGGTTTGCAATTTCAGTTTGACCACCAAAAGATTCAATATAATAACTGCCGTCAGTTCTCGAACTGCCCCGTGTTACTAGTAATCTAAGTAAATAAACGGCCATTCGCACATTCAAACTATGAAGTGTAAGCAGCTCCATTCTACCGATAGTGATTGGGCCGCGGGCGACAAATTCATTGTATAAACCTCGGAAAAGTTGCGGCCATTCTTCCCCTATATTAAGAAAGTCCTTTTTGGGGATCGCTACCAGCGTACTGGTGTTTGTAGCGGCACAGTTACCGTAATAGGTATGTGTCTGTTGATGAAGGAAATGAGGAAACCAGGCGCCGGCTGCCACCTCTTCAAGTGTCATTTCTGCGCCATCCGCCGAGGCCACGTAAATGCGAACTCCGCCGCTAATCAGGCCATATATGTAAGTGACTTCGTCGTTGTGGCGGTACAGTACCTCGCCTTTGTCGGCGGTAGTTAAGCGGCATTGCTCCGCAAGTTTCGATTTTGCGTCGTCCGGTAAAAATTGAAACCAACTCCAGCAATTAATAAGATCCAATGCTTGAGATTCCATCATTATTATCCTAGTTGATCGTGCCGTAATTGTCTCATAGCGGACAGCGGGTAGCATAACGTACAGGTAAATTAGTGAGTACAACACGCCGACACAGCCGGCCGTGTTATTCAATAAATAAAATACGGCAATGCAGAGCCGATATGCTATCGAGTACTAAGTACACGCAAGGCGTTCTGCCCATTGGCGCTCGGGGCTTTTTGGATTAGTGAATGTGGAAAATTGTCCCGGCGGTTAGTCAATGGTTCCACTATGGATGAGGCGCCCACTTGTATGGAGAATAAAGCATTATGATCATCTCGACGACTATTGGTTACCTAGGTTTGCTCGGTGGCTTGATGCTGCTCATTTGGCTGGCGCTGCGCGGGATCAATATTGTTTTAGCTGCGTTACTCAGTACGGCATTGGTTACAGTAACCAATGGTTTGCCGCTGGCCCAAGGCTTAGGGGAGTATTTCGCATTTGGTGGGCTTGGCGCATTCACTTTTGCGGGCAAATTCTTTTTGCTATTTATTAGTGGTGCAATGTTCGGACGGGTGATGGGTGACAGTCACGCTGCATCCAGTATCGCTTTGGCTATGGTCAAAAGACTGGGTTCTCATCGCGTTTTATGGATCACCGTTATATCTGCTGGTCTATTAACTTACGGCGGCGTGGTAGTGTTTGTCGTTGTTTTCGCAATGTACCCACTAGGTTTGAAATTACTACAGCAGGCAGATGTGCCAAAACGGTTGTTTTGCGCCGCACTTGCACTGGGCGCAGGCACGTTCACCTTAACCGCCTTACCGGGTACCCCTTCAATACACAATGTGATTGCATCGGCTGCTCTGGGTACTGACTTGTATGCTGGGGGCTGGTTAGGTGTGCTGGGTGGCATCATTATGTTTGTGCTAGGTATGTGGTATTTGGAGCGTCAGCGTTTGAACGCGGCGGCAGCAGGGGAGAAATTTGTTCCCGGCCCAATGGATCGCAATCTCAACATTGACGCTAGGACGGAAAACTATCCGGCGTGGCAGTGGGCCTTGTTGCCACTGTTGCTAGTGATGGCGACGATCATGCTACCTCGCGTAGTTACTATGAGCTTGGGGGATGTCGCAGCCTGGCCTTCGGGGCCAGCTTATACGCTACTACGTTTTGCCAATACGCAGCCTATAGTTTGGCCAAGTCTGGCTTTATTTTTAGGTACTGCCGTCACCGTGTTGATGTTTGCTAATGTACGTAAAACAGCGTTAAACACCATCGGCGATGGCACCCAAGAGTCAATTATGCCTCTGATTAATACGGCGGCTGTTATCGGCTTCGGCGGTGTTGTTACTCATACCACAGGTTTTCAACAATTCACCCAGTGGATGCTGATGTCCGACCTGCCGCCACTGCTATCCATGTTCACGTCCATCAGTTTAATTTCGGCGATTACTGGTTCTGCGTCGGGTGGCTTGCAGATATTTATGTCCACCATGGCGCAGGACTATTTGGCGATGGGGATAGCGCCGGAAACCTTGCACCGGGTGGCGACTATGGCGGCGGGCGGATTTGATTCACTGCCGCACTGTGGAGCCATCATCGCTATGTTGACCATTACCGGTTTAAGCCATAAGCAGGCCTACTTTGATGTAGGTGTGGTAACGGTTGTTATACCGGTAATAGCAACGTTGTCGGTGATGGGTGTGGTGGCCTTGGGCTGACTGTGATCCCGCGTCGGGCGGGAATTCTTGGGTGTTTAGTGCCTCAGCAGCTACCGTGATTTATCTGCTGTTGAGCGTTGAAACCCATGTCGCATCGCCTAGATTTTAAATGCTTTTATCCCGGTCGATCGTGCCGTAATTGTCTCCTGGAGGACAGCGGGTAGCTTCTTGCACAGGTAAATTAGCTGTAAGCAGACGATGCCGATGCTGGTGTCATCTAAAAAATAAAATACGGTAATGCGGGGCCAATATGCTATCGACTATAAGAAAATATACACAAGGTGTTCGCCAATTTGCCGCTGGGCTTTGCTTTGCTTTGATTTCCTCACAGCTGGCAGCCGATGCTCTTCCCCACACATCGCCGGAAAAAGAAGGGTTTTCATCAGAACGGTTAACTAGGATCTCTCATTATATGGAGAAAGCCCTAGAAAGTGGGGAGATGATTGGTGGCTTAGGCCTGATCGCTCGCAACGGCAAAGTAATTTATTTGGAAGGCTATGGCGATGCAGATAAGCAGCCGCTAAGGGAAATAAGTCCAGACACCTTGTTCCGTATTTATTCTATGAGTAAGCCCATCACCAGTGTTGCAGTATTAATGCTTTATGAAGAAGGCTATTTCTCTCTGAATGACCCCATTGCGCGGTATTTACCTGAGCTAGCAAACCTTCAGCTCGCGCTGTCGACGGCAGACAGTAAAGATCAGCTCATGCTATCAGACGGTACCTCTAGCAAGCACCTTGGTAACGGTGATCAAGCAAAAGTGGGGCAAACGCGGGCGCCAATCCGGCAGCCGACTATTCGTGACCTATTGACGCATACCGCCGGTTTTACCTATGGACTGTTTGGCAATACCGAAGTCGATAAGCGCTACCGTGAAGAAGGACTGTCAATGGGAAACCTTAATGTTAAAGAGTTTGTTCAACGGCTGGGCACGTTGCCATTACAGTACGAACCTGGAACACGTTGGCATTACAGCGTAGCAACAGATGTGCTGGGTAGATTGGTAGAAGTGATCTCCAAAATGCCGTTTGATGAGTTCTTAAAACAACGCATATTCATACCGCTAGAAATGAACGATACCGGCTTTACAGTGAGTGATGCGAGCTGGCCACGACTAGCGCAATTATATGCCCCCGAAGGCACCGCAAGCGATATAAGCACCGCGTTTCTATTAACCCGGCAATCATTTAGATCTGCTATAATGCTCAAATGAATGAAAAAATAGATGCAAGAAAATTATCGGCTAAGACGCTTGAAGAGAAACGGCGGACAGCACACCAACTTCGAAAACGCGGAATGACAAGAGCCG
>JAGPVP010000122.1 GCA_018066965.1 Zhongshania sp.
CTGTCACGGTGATGCATTACGGCCGCTTAAAAAGTTACACGCAATACGAGCTGGGTAAGCCAGTTGGCATTGGTATCGCCGTTGATGACAGCGGTGCAAAATATGTTAGTTTTGGGCAGGTTGAAAATGCCTCTGAATTACCAAGCGACGACTTCCTCGACAAACTTGAAAGCCGCTATGAATGGTATAAACAACGCTTGAATACGCGTTTTGCAGAAGTCCTAAGCGAGGCTGTTTTATCGTCAAATGAATTAGCCAAGCTTAAATCCGGTCTGCTAAAAGACATCGAAGGAAATCAGCCAATAAGCAAAGACGGACAGGTGGCCGGTTTGGCGGGGTTATGGGCGAGTTGGCAGCGCCAGAGTGCGGCACGACTTAGCACTTGGACTGATGAAAAAAGCGATACTGCCGCGGTAATGAAGGCACACATGCTAGACGATCTCGATAAATGGCTTGAGCAAAGCGAGGTACTATTATTAGATGAGTCGGCGCAGCGCTGTGCGCGCAGCGGTAAAAGTCTAAATCAGGTAGATTGGCAGTGTGAGCGCCGACCTGATGATGCGCTGGTTAAAGTGTGTGAAAAGTATTTGGACTCGTCGCAGTGCACGGTTATGAGTACGGCGTTCGCCGATTCCGCGCAGGGAAAGCAATAAGCTAAGAATTTTAGGAAATTATCCAAACACCCAAAAGCATTAGGTAATACAATGGACGGTCTATTCCATTGTTTCATTTACAGCAGTACAGGCAGCAATTTACATGTGGTTTAAAAATCTTCTGATCTACCGTTTCACCAAACCCTTCACCCTGGCGGCTGAAGAAATTAACGAAAAGCTCGCAGAAAAATGCTTTACACCTTGCAATAGTCAAGACGTGTCTAGCTACGGCTGGACAATGCCGCTGGGATCGCAGGGTAGTGAATATATCCATGCGACTAATGGCTGCATTATGGTATGCGCTCAAAAGCAAGATAAAATTTTGCCGGCGTCAGTCGTCAACGAAGTCCTTTCCGATAAGATTGAAGAAATTAAATTGGCAGAAGATCGTACGCCGGGCCGTAAAGAACGTAGCGAATTAAAGGACGAAATTACCTTTTCGCTTATTCCTCGTGCGTTTACTCGCTCAAGTCGGGTGTTTGCGTATATTGCGCCTGAGCAAGGTTTACTGATCGTTAATAGTGCGTCGCATAATCGCGCCGAAGAGTTACTTAACTTTTTACGCGAATCCTTGGGTAGCTTACCGCTTATCCCAGTTAAAGCTAAAAATGTTGCGCAACACCAAATGACTGAGTGGCTTACGCAGGGCAGTGCGCCTGCTGGTTTTGAATTGGGTGGCGAGTGTGAATTGCGTGATAAAGCAGATGAAAGCGCCGTTATTCGCTGCAAAAATCAAAATCTGTGTGCGGCAGAAATCACCAGCCACATTCAAACAGGTATGTTCGTAAACAAGATTGCCTTGCGCTGGACCGGCGATATTGAATTTGTTGTAGACGATCAGCTCACCATAAAACGTCTTAACTTTGGCGATCTAATCCAAGATAAAATTGGAGATATAAATACTGAAAGCGCAGCCGATCAATTCGATGTTGATTTCGCCATTATGAGTGCTGAGTTCGCTAAATTTATACCTGCGGTACTTGATGCCTTTGGTGGCGAAGAGCTGAGCGAACAGGGTGAAGTAATTTCTAGCGCGGCTTAATTTTGTGTAACGCTGCGGTATAAGGCCGCAGCTATTTTTAGCCAAGATTGATAACTACTTACTAATACAGTGGCGGCTAGTTGTTGCTTTTGCTGAGTTTAAAGGATGGCTAAAAAGTGGCGTAATTCCGCATTTGCGAAATTAAATAGTTCGTGTATTACCTCTCGTTAGTTCCGCTTTCATACGCTTATGAATGCGCGAGTATCAGCCTGTGACGAAAATCTATGTATTGCCATTCGCCATCTAAATTTTGCCTGATACGGCGCGTTATCCCTTCTCTTAACTAAGTTGGTTTTACTGCCGCATAATCCATACGCTAGCGAAAATTATCCTTGCTAGAATGTATCCGAAATCGATATAAACATCGTAACCTATTGATAATAATCAATAATATAATTAAACATACTGTGTTTTTGATCAATATAGCTCCAGCGCTTAAGGGTATTTACGTATATTGGTCTTTAATCTAACCGCGCAGAATGTGCTCAACCGGTATTATTGATTTTATTATCAATAATGTTTGTGTTGGATGTGTCAACGAGCTTGGTCCGTATGGCATAAATAATGATAACACTGGAGTAAACGCATTTCTGGGTACATCAGTGGCAGATGATCTTCTGTCCATTGAGCGTTTTACCAGTGCTGCGCATAGAGGTTCGTAAATGAAAAAGATTCTTGGCGTTGAAATTATCGCTATGTTGTTCCCCGCAGTGGTATATGCAGGTCAAATCGAAGAGGTCGTCGTCACCGCTCAAAAACGTGCTCAATCTATCAACGATGTAGGATTATCCGTATCAGCTGCAACAGGCGAGCAGATGGCTGATGCAGGAATTAATGATACCGGTGACTTGGTTAAGGTCTCACCTGGTTTAGTGTTCACCGCGAGTCAAAATGGTACGCCCTTGTTCTCTTTGCGAGGAGTTGGTTTTAATGACTACACACTGGGTGCCAGCCCCGCAGTGAGTGTGTATGTAGATGAAGTACCGTTGGCCTATGGCGCATTTACTAAAGGTGCGACCCTTGATTTAGAACGTGTGGAAGTATTAAAAGGGCCGCAGGGCTTGTTGTTCGGTCAGAACTCTACCGGCGGCGCAATTAACTATATTGCTGCTAAGCCGACCACTGAATTAGAGGCCGGTGGCCGCTTGAGCTATGGTCGTTTTAATAAGCTGGAAACCGAGGCCCATGTCAGTGGCCCGCTTAGTGACACCGTTGCAGGCCGAATCGCATTAGCTACTACCCAGGCAGATGAATGGCAAAAAAGCGTGGCGTCTAATCGCGAGTTAGGTGCAGAGGATCTGTTTAAAGGTCGTGCACAATTACAGTTTGACCTTAGTGATCGGACTACTGTGTTGGCCGGTGTAAATGGCTGGGCAGATAAGTCCGACACCCAAGCCGCGCAGCTCCAAGATATTCAGTTGCAATATTCATCACCTAGCGAGCCATTGGTTTCTGATGTGGCTGCAACGCAAAGCCGCATAGATGCGTTTTCTGTTCAGCCAAACGCCGCTAATAACGCGCGCAGTGCCGAGTGGGATGAAGGGCGCGATTTGTCTCGTAATGATGATTTCACGCAATTCACGCTGCGTGTAGACCATGAGCTTAGCGATTCCCTGACGTTTACGTCCATCACGGCCTATTCTGAGTACAGAGAAGATTACTCAATGGATCGAGATGGCACCACCTTGCAGAATATGGGCATAGATTCTGAGGGCAGTGTGACAGTTTCACACAAGAGCTGCGCTTGTCTGGCAATACCGATAGCAGCCAATGGTTAGTTGGTTTGAACTACGCGACTAACGATGTCATCAGCGATGAGACGGTGCTAGTCGGTGATTCAACCAATGTAGCGCTAAACCCTGGTGGCCCGTTTATCCAGAAATCTACCACCAGTATTACTCAAGATATTGAGGATGTTGGCATATTCGCTAATTTAGAATACGACCTGAGCGAACAGCTTACCGTGCTTGCGGGTGTTCGTTTCACACAAAGTAAAAATGATTTTACCTCTTGTAGTCATAATACTGATCCTGGTTTAAATGCCACCTTTGCATTCTTTTCTGATGCCTTGAAAGGGCAGGCGCCGGGAACAACTGTTATCGTGCCAGGCGAATGCGTGAGCTTAGATGCAGCGACTGCTAATGTTAGTCGCACCCCTTATCAAGACACCTTAGATGAAGACAATGTGTCTTGGCGGTTTGGCCTAAATTACCGTGTTGACGATGACCTGTTGCTATACACACTCGCATCTAAGGGTTACAAAACGGGCAGCTATCCGATATTGCCAGCATCGACCACATCGCAACTGGAGCCAGTTACGCAAGAGTCGGTACAAGCCCTAGAAGCGGGCTTTAAATGGACGCTGGCGGATCGGAAAGCGCAGCTAAACTCAGCCGTCTTCTACTATGAATACGACGATAAGCAGGTGCGCGGGAGTGTTAAAGATCCGGTGTATAATCAGCTAGATCGCTTAGTGAATATACCAGAATCTACCATTCAAGGTTTTGAGATGGAGCTAACGTATACGCCCATCGACGGCCTTATGTTGCGCGCCTCTGGCACGTATGTAGATACCGAAGTTAATGAATGGTACACATTCGTTAATCCCACCACAGGACAAGATGAAGACGGCTTAAATGGTGTGCGAGAGCAGGGTGACTTCGCTGGATCTGAGCTGCCGTTCACTCCTGATTTTCATTTTGTTGCAGACGCGGATTACCGTCTGCCAATTAGCAGCACGCTAGGTGCTTTTGTGGGGGCCAATCTGATGTATAACAGCGAAGCAAACTCAACCTTTGGCGATCCAGATAAAACCCGTATCAATAGCTTCACAACCTTGGACTTACGTGCGGGCGTTGAATCTTTAGATGGTGTATGGAGCGCAACGGTATGGGGCCGCAACGTGACCGATGAATATTACTGGAGCAACCAATTTGTAACTCAAGATGTCGTCGTTCGCTATGCGGCTAAACCGGTCACTTATGGTATTAGCTTCGCGTATAACTTTATGTAATTTACGCACTTATTATTGACACCCACCTTGCCCGCTTTATTAGCGGGCTTTTTTGTTTTTGGAATGCAACTTAAGGCCTCGGCTGTAAGTAAATTACGATAGGGCATGGAAGTAAAAATAGAGA
>JAGPVP010000003.1 GCA_018066965.1 Zhongshania sp.
TCGCGAGCATATGACCAGTGATGTTAGAGCTTACATTAAGTATTACAACTTAGACCGGCTCCACTCATCGAACAATGATTTATCGCCGGTTCAGTATGAAAAATTAGCAAATTAATGTGTCCGGTTTTGTTGACCAGAACAGGTTAAGAATATCAGTGATTTCGGAATACTCATCTACCATTACAGATTTGATTCCAAAGCGAAGCAAGTCTTGAATAAATAGTTCTTGTTTTCTCTGCCTATATTCGAAATCTGCATCGGACTCATTTTGATCTTTTTCTAGATTTTTTAGCAGGCAGTAGTGAGGCCTCTGGTCCCTACTATATGCGACTCGAACTCGGCTTAATATGTAGTCTAAGTTTGGGTCGGTAAAACTAAAGCCGATAAAAAGGAATGTTTTTGAAACAAGATCCCCACTTAATGCGTTAATAAATGGCTGCATCCTTACGTGATAACTTTCATAGTCATCTTTTGTTAGAATAGCTTCGCTAGGGTGCTCAATATCACCGTGCATCTTATATACAACTACATCTCTTTTCGGGACAGTGAACGCAAGCTGTTTGTTATTGTATTTTACATCAGGAACTTTTCCTGCATCGGAAAGGGCTGATTCAATCATTCTGTCATAATTGGTCGTCCAGAATGTTTCAATGGGTAGTCTTGACAGAATTCTATGGTTTTCGGTTAGACTTGCACTTTGCGAAAACTCGTTAATAAGAAGCTGATTTATTTTCCCTCTGTTGGATTGATTAACATTGCAGTGATATTGCGCAAGCTGGACTAAATTATTTGCTTCCTTCTCTACATCTAAGTCGAGCTCATCGGCAATAGGCTTTAACAGCTGCTGCCAGTTCACGTAACCAGCAGGGATAGAGAGGCCGGCCCCAGCAAATATCGCCAAATTTCTATTATCTATCGAATCTAGCAGCTCTTTTATCAGCCTCTGTTTTTCTCTTTCTTTTTTACTCAAAATATCTTCCCTCTACATTCGATATACAAGCCGTGCTGACGTATAACATTTGTATATCAAGCACGCGCGGTTTGCCAAAAGTGACTCACCACGAAAACTAGCGCAACGCATTGATTTTATACTGAAATAAGGGGGATTTTGGCTGAGCCGAGCGCTGACAAAGCGTGCGTGCGCATATGTATTTTTGGCAGGGTCTCATATGTCTTGCCTCACATCCCTTATGTGGCCGATTTTTCTAATCTTTTTCTCGCACATCCAAGAACAACCGAGCGCACTTAAAATGTAAACCAAGCATAAATCTTGACGCTCAAAAAATATACTGTATATTCAGCCAGCACATAGACAAGGAGTGTCTGGATATGCCGAGTCCATTTTTAGAATCATTACGCAGGGAAATGCGGCTTCGCGGTTACAGCCTTAGAACCGAGAAGACCTACTTGTTATGGATCAAGAAGTATATTTACTTCATCAACAAACAGCATCCGAAAGATACTGGGAAGGCAGAGGTTGTGGCCTTTTTATCCATGCTGGCCAATGAGCGCCATGTCGCGGTTAATACCCAAAAAGTAGCCCTAAACGCCTTAGTATTTATGTATCACAAGGTGTTCAATCAGCAGCTTGGTGATCTGGGATTTACGTTGGCAAGCAAGCAGCGCAGCTTACCCACAGTTTTATCGCCCAAGGAGGTCGCAGGCATTCTGGAGCAGCTTAATGGTAGAAATCGGCTTATTATCGAATTACTGTATGGCAGCGGGCTTCGTGTAAGCGAGTGCTTGCGGCTTCGTGTAAAAGATATTGACCTGGATCGTAAATCGCTAACTATTTATGATGGCAAAGGGCGCAAGGACCGCCAAACCTTACTTGGACGCTCAGTCGTAAAAAGTATGAACGCCGCTATTGAAGGTGGTATTGCACAACAGCGAACAGACAATCAATCCGGTGTAGGCTGTTCTTTGCCAGAAGCGCTTTCGCGCAAATACCCCAATGCTTACCGAAGTGATGCTTGGGCCTTTATTTTTCCTTCTTCTACCCTTTGCATTCATCCTTATACCAATCAGCTCTGCCGTCATCACTTGCACGACACGGTGGTTAGACGCTTTTTACAAGCGGCTGTGCAGAGGGCCGGCGTGACTCGCAAACGGGTAAACTGCCACACATTTCGCCATTCATTTGCAACGCACATGCTAGCTGCTGGCAGCGACATCAGAACAATTCAGGAGCTACTTGGTCACAATGACCTAAGCACAACTCAGATCTACACCCATGTTCTTGGGCAGCATTACGCGGGCACGACCAGCCCTCTTGACGCGCTTTCATGGTGATACAAATTTCATCGAGTGCGGACTATTACGCATTACGTCGCTGATGTCCGCTGTTCTGTATTAAGCGATTTTATTGGTATACAAGTGGCCAATTTTTGGGTGAAGCAGCTAATCATTATAGCGACAACACTGCTACTCATTAGGAGCAGCAGTGTATTAATGGCATTTGCGGTTATTACAGCAGTTCAAAAAATGGCATCCACACGTCTTCACGCTGCTCAAAGCAGACTTTAACTCGGTCGCCAATCGCAACGTTACCGGGTTCAACACTCGGCATGGCCGAGGTTAAACGCAGGCCTGGCTGCTCATCTAGCTCAACAATAACAATTACATAAGGAATTTTTAAGCCCGGCACCCACGGCATACGGTTTACGGTGAGCGCCGCCACGGTGCCGGTGCCGGACATGGGTTTGGCAGCAATGTCCTCACCTAAGCACTTACGGCAGCAGACACTGGGGGGATGCTGCCAATACTGGCAGGCCTCACAGTATTGCATACGCAGTTGGCCGTCGGCGCCGGAGGTCCAGAAAAAGCTATTCAGTTCATCTAGCTCGGGTGTGGGGCCTACCGTCTTTTCTAAAGCATTTGTATCAGTCATTTAGTCATCCATCTTATCGGCTGAATACCACTGTTATTGTCCTGAGTGAGCATTCATCTATAGGCTGTACGTCGCCCACCCTAAATCAGTCGCTGCGCAGTAATGCTGCGCCAGAGAGATTACCGCCGCCATTGCTGACTACCGCGAGCTTTCTATTGCCAGTCAATTGGTGACTACCCGCTTCACCGCGCAATTGTTTTACGGCCTCATGGAAATAGCCCAAGCCGTGGGTGCGGCCCGCCGACAACTGACCGCCGTGACTCGCCAGAGGCAGTTCTCCGTCACGACCAATACGCTGACCACCCTCGACAAAGGCCGCTGCTTCACCGCGCCCGCAAAAGCCCAAGCCCTCTAGCCACAGCAGGGTTAAAAAGCTAAAGCCGTCGTAAAGTTCAGCAAAGTCGACATCTTTGGGTTTAAAGTCGGTACGCGACCACAGCATTTTACCGGCGTCTTCGGCGCCAAAACGGGTGAGGTCATCTTGCTGATCCCAGCTGTCACGCCCGTAAAGCGGACCACCTATCGCCTCAATATGAATAGCCTTGGATTTCAAATCTGGGGCGCAGTCTTTGTGAGAAATAATAATGACCGTAGAGCCGTCAATGGGCACATCGCAGTCAAATAAACACAGCGGGTCTGAAATCATTCGCGAGGCCAGATAATCGTCCATGCTGAGCGGGTCGCGATACACCGCGCGCTCGTTCAGCATGGCATTGCTGCGCGCATTCAAGGCAACTTGAGCAAGCTGCTCACGTGTTGCGCCAAACTCATGCATATAGCGCGACGCCACCAACGCAGCCCAGCTACTCGCCGAAAATGCGCCAAAAGGCAGCTGCCACTGAAACGGCCCGCTAATGCGCTGACTGCCAGTACCCTGCACGCTAGAGCGGGTGCCCTTGGCCATGGAGCTGGCCTCGGTCATGGTACGAAAGCAAATAACATGGCGGGCTTGGCCGCTGGCCACCGCCATGCAGGCATTGATAATGGCCGACATTTGGGTAGACTCAATACCGGCGTTATACCAGCTCAGTTTTAAATCCATTGCCTC
>JAGPVP010000022.1 GCA_018066965.1 Zhongshania sp.
TGGCTACTGGTCCTCTTACTAGCATCTTAGATCCTATTGTCGCGCCGTTAGGCTTGAATATCGGCGGCCTTTTGGCGGGCCTTCCAAAGGTTACTTTAGAATCTGGTGGCCTGCTTTACACCGAGTCTGATGCGGTTTACTTCCAGGGTACGTATAGCTTTAACGAGTCTTGGAACTTGACCTTAGGTGCTCGCTACCAAGAAGAGACGCGTGAGATTGGCAATACCAATTTGTATCTGGTTGACACGCTTACACCAGGCATTACACAGAGTTATTACGAGGGTAATGACTATTCGCGGAATACCTTGATTTCCGAGTTTGGTGGCCCGCCGTTAGAAGAAGAAACCTTTTCGCCAAAAATCTCTTTACAGTGGTTTCCCAATGAAACGACACAAGTCTATACCTCTTTACAGCGCGGCTATAAGAGCCCGACCTACAACATCGTAAACTTCTTCGGTAATCCCGACGCGGTTGACGGTGAAGAGGCGACGGCTGCTGAATTGGGTATTAAGTCTGAGTGGCTGGACGGTACGCTGCAACTTAACGGTGCGATCTTCGCGACTGAAACCAAGAACTTGTTATCTGGTATTGTTTCGTTCACCTCTGGTGCGATTGTGCGGTACGCCAACGCCGGCGCTGCAGAAGCGAAAGGTATTGAGTTTGATATGCAGTGGCAGCCTTTGCCAAACCTTAATCCAGGCTTGGCAATCACGGGCGGCGCTACCTACGTGAACTCAGAGTTTACCGACTATGAAAACGGTGAAGGCTTTGATGACACTACAGGCCTTTACTTCGGCCCAGGCGGCCTAGAAGATATTCCACTTGGCTTGCTAGGTATCGAACTACCGGTTTCTACTGGTGCTCTTGTCAATGGTCCGCGTAGTTTTACGGGTAACCAGGTGCCACGTTCACCAAAATTCACCTCGTCGGTTTCAGTTAACCAATACATCGACATTGGCGATTTTGGCGGGCTTGAAGTTGCTGTGGATTACTCCTACAAAAGTGAGTATTTCACCACGCCGCAGAACTCACCGTTCTATGTGCAAGATCAGTATGAAATCTGGTCTCTGCGTACCAGCTACTTCTACGATCCCTGGGGACTTCAGTTAACAGCCTTTGTTGATAACGCGAAGGACAAAGATTACTTTGCCAGTATTTTGCAGCAAGACTTTGGTCGCAGCGTGACGTTGGCTCCACCACGTCTTTATGGCTTAAAAGTTAAGTGGGATTTTGACGCTTTCCTGAACTAATCATGCTTGCTTAGCCTGGGTGATATTTTAATACCATCCGCTAAGCCCTCTAAGCCGAGCACATGCTCGGCTTTTTTTCGTCTGGTGATAATGAGCTTAGGCCTACAAGTCTATAGAATGGAAAACATCTTAGTGCGCAGATGTTAAGCTTGGCGCATATCCGAAAATGACAGCCTTGGGCTGTTGTTCAATGTTTGTTTATAAGGGTTATATTGCGGTGATCGTCGATCCCTTTTTCTATTTTTGCGCCATACCAGCGATACTGATTTTTGGTATGGCAAAAGGGGGCTTTGGCGGTGGCATCGCAGTGGTGTCGGTGCCGCTAATGAGTTTGGCGATTTCACCTGTGCAGGCGGCGGCAATATTGTTGCCCATATTGCTGGTGATGGATGCGGTGGCGCTGTGGAGTTTTCGTGGGCAGTGGGACAAAGCCAATATAAAAATATTAGTGCCGGGGGCCGTGATCGGTATTGCGCTTGGTAGTGTCGGCTTCCGCTATTTATCTGAAGATATGATTCGAATTTTAATTGGCCTCATTGCAGTGGTGTTTTGTTTGAATTACTGGTTAAAACAACCATCGGTGGCTGCTCAGGGGCCGAGTGTTATCCGTGGTGGGTTTTGGGGTGCTGTAGCGGGTTTTACTAGTTTTGGTATTCATGCCGGTGGGCCGCCAGCGAATATGTACTTACTGCCGCAGCGCTTAGAGAAGTCTGTGTTGATGGGCACTATGGCGATATTCTTTGCCGTGGTGAACGTGATTAAACTCATTCCCTATAGCTTGCAGGGCAGCTTTGACCACACTAATTTAGTAACCGCTGCGGTGCTGATGCCGGTGGCGCCAGTTGGTGTACGGTTGGGGTTTTATTTGTTGCATAAAGTGAGTGAGCAGACCATCTATCGCATCTGCTACTTTTTCTTGTTTGTGGTGGGTGTAAAGCTTTTGTTTGACGGCGGCGTTGGAGTTCTTGCGAATTAAGCACTAGGAATTGCGTAGGTGCCAACCGCATGAGCGACCATTCGTTCATCGCCCTCTGAATATAGTGCTACTTCCCCAATTATTAATTTACGCCCCACTTTAATGAGTTTGCACTCACCGATAATGTCCTTGTCGGCGCTGGGTTTGCGCAAAAAATTAATATTGAGGTTAGTGGTGACTGCCAGTGCGACTATGCCTATTTCTCCCAGAATGGCGGCATAAAGCCCCACGTCGGCGGTGGTCATTAACGTTGGGCCTGAGACGGTGCCACCTGGTCTTAAGGCGTGCACGTCAACACGGTAGCGTACAGTGGCAGATTGCGGGCCGATGGCGTCTACCGAGCAAGGACTTTGAGGGAATTCTGCGGCGAGAAACTCGCTAATATTTTGTAGCTTTGTCATTCAATGTGCTCACTATTTTTTCGTTATTTGTGTAAACCTTCGCTTGTAATTATTGAGGCGTACACTGACTCTCGGTCTGCTTGCGTGTAAGTTGATATCGGTCACGGTTGCTCTAAGTTGACCTGGCGGAGAAACACGGTGAATGTCATATCTAAATTACAACATGTGCTTCAAGGCGTGCATCGTTGCTTTTATTCTCAGTAATGAAAACAGGTTCAAGGTTATTTTGCTACCGGCTTGCGCCATCGCTGCTTTGTGTTCTACAGAATATGTGGGAGAGGTGTGGCTTAGAAATGCGTTTACCTCTGCATTAGCTAGCTCTTTTGCCGCATTGACATGAATAGACACAATATCTGCGTTAAACCCTTTTTCTTCGGTAAAGCCCGCTGTCCTCATGTCGCCCCAGCAGGCAACTATTTGGGCATCTAGGTGTGTTAGGTAAAGCTTTTCGTTTCGATTAACTAGCTTGATTGCCCCGATACGCCCTAGGCTCGCTGCGTCCTTCTCTGCATGGGGGAAGCGGGGCAGAAGTGATTCGAGTGATACAAGCTCTAGGTCTACTCCTGAATGAGCTGCAAAGAGCTCGTCAATATGTGGGTATACCGCGGTATTTGCTGGGTGTCGCCCTGGATTTCCCGCAAGTAGTTGCTTTATTTCTTCGATACTTAAACGCCCCTCGGATTGAAGTTGGCGAATAGAGCGAAGGGCGTTGATATGCTGCTCGTTGTAAATAGCGACATTGCGTTTTGGACGCTCTGGCTCCGGTAGCATGCCATTATTGATGTAATGCTGAATCATTTTGCGGTTGATACCACTTAATTTCTCTAGTTCACGCATCTTCATTGCAATAGGGTCTCACTACCTTTAACTATCATGCCTAAATAAGCCTTGCTAGATAATGTTGTGCAAGCTTACTTTTTGCGCATAATGGATAACTCGATTATACATTATGTCGAGTGATTAGGTTTGCTGCGTGTCTTTCATGGTTATTGTCCAGCAGATACAGCGCTTAGAAAACAATCACGATCATTTTTAATGGGAAACTAAATATGAAAAGTATAAGTATAAAGCATTGGGTGTTCATTATATTTGGTGTTGCGGCACTATTATTAACTTGGCCATATGCATTTGATTGGATGCGTAATGGCGGCAATATTTTAAACCCTATTGCCTTTTTTGGTGACGCCATAGCCGCAGGCGGAACCGCGTCATTTTTAAGTATTGACATGATGATCGCCTGGGCTGTTTTCATGATCTGGGTGGTGTTCGATTGCGACCGTATTGGTGCCGGTAAAAAATGGGGTTGGTTCTTTGTTGCACTGTCGTACATCGGTGTGTCGTTTACTTTCCCCATATATCTCGTATTTCGAGAGCGCTATATAGACAAACATCGCGGCGAATAATTTTTTAATTAACTTTTAGTTACGGAGTGTTCGATATGAAAGTGCGACATATACAAATTGACTATACAGATTCTGAGTTGCATTGGACGCCGGACACGCCTGAGTTTGCCCAGTTTTGGAATGCATCATCGACATATTTACCGTATCTCGAACCGTTTCTAAATCGGACGGTTCGCGCGGGTATCGCAATGCTGGAAGATTGCGAAGAAAACGCTGAGCTAATTAATGACTGTAAGATTTTCATCCAACAAGAGACTCGGCATTTTAAAAATCACGCGAGATATAATGAAAAATTACGCGCGAGTGGCTACCCAGAATTAGCGCAGAGAGAAAAGAAAATGCAGGCGGATTATAAGGGCTTTGGAGAAAACCGAAGCCACAAATTCTGTCTTGCTTATACCGAAGGATTTGAAACCCTAGGTCTGATCATGGCCTGTTATTTTTTGGAAGGCGCTAAAGAACTTGAATCACCGACAGTGTGTGATCCCACGCTTGATTTGTGGCGCTGGCATTTGGCAGAAGAATATGAGCATCGTCATGTAGCCTTTAAACTTTTTCATAAATTGTATAAAAGCTATTGGTACAGATTGTTTGGAATCATGTACGCCGGTCCGCATATGCTCAAATATATGTTTAATACCGCGTTCTATATTATTTCTGAAGATCGTAAGTCTGGGAAAATCGCAGATCCTTGGAGAAGCCGTCTACGGATGTTGGGTGTCAGTTGCCGAATGTTTGCCTTCGTAATTCCTCGGCTTTTAAAGTCATTTCACCCTAGTTATGACCCGTTAAATGCCGCTGAGCCGCGTGAGTCTATGAGAGTACTTGCGCAGGCTGAGGAAAAATGGGGGCCAGCCTCTAGTTAATGTGGTGTTGCATACTTGTCGTTGGTTTTATGCTTTTCTTGACCTGTTCTAGATATTACGCGAATATTCGCGGGCTTTAAAATCCGCTGCGCAGTAAGTAATAAACTGCGCTTAAGTTAGCCGTAATATCGGTAAAGATTCTATAACACAGGGATGGTGGTTTTATGTCACGTAGTTTTTTCAATACAGCTTTAATGTGCTGTGCCTTTTTTGTGAGTTTTGGTGCTCAGGCCCAAGAGTCACTTATGGACGAAGATTTTACGGTTCACGCTGTTGTAACGGGTGGTTTCACTAGTGGTGGTGACACTTTGGTCGAGGTCGAATTTGACGACGGTGATGACGACGAGCTAAAAGCGGGTGGGGCATACTTTTTTGGCTTCGGTGCAGAGTTTGAGTCTGCTGACCGCAAGATGGCCGTTCAGCTAAGCGCAAATTATCACTTTGATAGCATTGATGCTGAAAATGGCGAAGCTAGCTTTGAGCGCTATCCTATTGAGGTGATTATCTTTGGCCAGGGCGAGCGTAACCGTTTTGGTGTGGGTTTAACCGCCCACTTGTCGCCTACGGCTGAATTGAAAATGGACGGCTTTGGGCGAGATGCTATCAATTTTGATACTGCCTTTGGCTTGGTGCTGGAATACAATTATTTGATTGGGAGCTCACTGTGGGTCGGGGCTCGTTACACGATGATCGACTACAAAAAGCAGAATGCGTTTAACAAAGTGTCGGTCGACGGTAATCATATTGGCTTAATGGTCCATTTTCGAATCTAGTCTCATTTGCGCGGCGTTGGCCGCGCTCAATTCACGTCATTCCTAGCTCTTGCCGTCTAAATGCGTATTACCTTTGTGCGCAGCGTTTGCTCGTCTGCGGTTTCAATTGGGTTTGGGCTATGTCGCCTTTCTCAGCCTCCGCTATACTGACGATAGTGACACCGCAAAGACAGAGGATTTATGGCAAGTCGTAAAAAACCCATTGCGTGGAGTATCGCCGGTTCGGACTCGGGCGGTGGCGCAGGTATTCAGGCAGATTTAGCAACCTTTCATGATTTTGGCGTACACGG
>JAGPVP010000046.1 GCA_018066965.1 Zhongshania sp.
GATGATGGCTTTGTGAACGGCACCTATACGGCAACCGCTGTTGTGGTGGGTGGCGAGCAAATTATGCCGGGCGGTGACAATACCGTTCGTGTATCTGGTACCTTCCGCCGCAAAGTGGAGGCAGCGCAACCCTAGTAGCGATCGGTTTTAAATAAGAATCTACCTTGTAGCCCCAGCCTGTGCTGGGGTTTTTTTATGGATATTGATTGCCTTAGCGCAATACCGCTTCTTGGGTAACTGATGCAATTAGCTCGCCATTTCGGGTGAAAATCTTACCGGTGGCTAAGCCTCGGCCATTCGCCGCCCAGTGACTTTCCGTGCGATACAGCAACCATTGATCGACCTTTACCGACGCATGTATCCACATCGAATGATTCAATGACGCCAAAAAGTTAACGCCAGAATCCCGACCGTGAGAAACCGCTATCGTACCGGGCAACCAATAGTCTGACATGAGTACCAGCAGTGAGTGGTGGTCGCGCTGATCGCTAACGTCACTTGCGGAAGGTAGGCGAATCCAGTAATCGCGAAACCCAGTATCTGGAGCGTCAAAATAGTGCTCTGGCGCCAGCATTCTAAGCTCAAAAATATAAGGTTTGCTGAGTATTGCAACTATGTGCTCTGGCAAGCGGTGGCTGTTTTGCTTGGCAAACGCTTCAAGATTTGGCAGTGATTCTGGGTCGACTGGATTGCCGAGATCCGCGAACTGGTGGCTAAGTCCGGCCTCACTTTTATGGAAAGAGCACAGCAGCTCGAATATAACCCGCCCGCGCTGCTCAGCGGAGACGCGACGGGTCGCAAAGCTGCGGCTATCACTGAGGCGCGTAACAAGGTAGTCGATGGGCTCGTCGATAATCCCGCCCCGCATAAAGGAACCGCTAAGACTATGGCATTGCCAGTCATCTACGGTGAGCGTCGCAGCGGCAAGCGATTGACCTAGCGCTTGCCCACCAAACGTAACGCCAGCCATATTGTCTAAATTGTGGCGAGCGCGGAAGCGGTCTTCGCCTATGACGTCGAACTGCAGCATTTCGGCGGCGTTGGGAATATATCGGCTGTTTGTAGTGAGGTTCACGTAGATCGCTCTCGTTACAATACTAGAAGGCCGTAGAGCTTATGCAACAACCGTACGCAGATCAACAGAGAGGATCGTCGAGATCGCGTGTTGATTGCTTATCGCTATATTGTGCTACCTTATGGGTGGCATTTGAAAATTCAACTAGGTAAAAAGGAAACGAAGCTATGGATATTATTCGTATTATTTTTGCGATATTACTGCCGCCGTTGGGCGTATTTTTACAAGTTGGTTTAGGTAAGCATTTTTGGCTTAATATTATTCTTACGCTCTGTGGCTATTTTCCAGGGATTATTCATGCGGTCTACATCATCGCTAAAAAATGATATCGCAAGAAGCCGAACAGCGACTGCAGCGCAGTCGCAAACTCGCTATTTTATTAGATGGCGCGTGGGGGATACCACATACCCCCTGGCGCTTCGGGATAGATGCCCTACTTGGTTTGCTGCCCGTCGCCGGTGATTTAGTGAGCGCACTGCTGGGCTTAATCATCGTTTGGCAGGCCCATCATCTTGAGGCACCGCGAACATTAAAGCTAAGAATGCTAGCTAATATCGGCCTAGACTTTTTGCTCGGTAGCATACCGATTATCGGCGACATCGCTGATGTTGCTTATCGAAAAAACATCCGTAATGCCGACTTGCTTGAGGCATGGCTTAAAAAATAAACTTTGCAGCTTAAAAAAAATATCATCGTAAACTAAAAACGCTCAGGAGCTCGACATTGCTTAATTGTGAAATAGTAGAACCGAAAGGCGCCGCAGACGCCGCCGTCATTTGGTTACATGGCCTTGGTGCCAGCGGCCACGATTTTGTCCCCATCGTGCCCCACCTCGGCTTACCAGATGGCCACGGTATCCGTTTTGTGTTTCCCCACGCACCAGAAATACCCATCACCATCAACGGTGGCATGGTCATGCCGGGGTGGTACGATATTCTCGCCATGTCTATTGAGCGGGAGATCGACCTAGTGCAGATAGAATCCTCAGCAGCCTCGGTACGCGAATTAATTCAACGGGAGCTAGATGCCGGAATAAGTAGTGAGCGTATCGTGCTGGCGGGTTTCAGTCAGGGCGGCGCGGTGGTCTACCACGCAGCGCTTTCTTACCCAAAGCCTCTGGCTGGTTTACTTACCATGTCCACTTACTTCGCCACCGCGAAAGAAGTACAACTCAATGAGGTAAACAAAGCCCTACCGATTCATATATTCCACGGCAGCCAAGACCCCATGGTGCAAGAAAGCATGGGCCATACCGCCAATCAAATTCTACAAAGCATGGGCTACAAACCTAAATACCGCAGCTACCCGATGCAGCACGAAGTTTGTGGAGAAGAAATTAGTGATATTGGGAATAGTCTTAAAGAGTGGTTAAAGCTGGGTTAATTGTATGGCGATATGAGATAGCGTGGGGACACAACAAATGGGAAGACGTTTAGAAATTCTTCCCAATCGGCCATAAAATTGATGTATTTTTCTTCGATATAAATTAATGAAATAGCTGTGTCTAATAACAGAGCGTACTAGATAAGCCAAGCGTGCTCGATTCACCTAATTATTAATGGCTAGGTGTAGTAGTTAGTTACGTATTTTAATTGATTTAATTCATTAGGTTAATTTTATAAATTAAATTTGGCATGTGATTATACCAAAGTCAAGGAGCGACATGGCAGATCAAAATCGCGTTATAAATATTAAAGAAATTGTCGATCTTAAAGAAAGGGAGTTGAACGGGGCGAACAGCTATACATTTAAACTCAATCTGACATTGCAATCTGCTCAAAAATGTATAGGTTATTGCAAGTATCACTACTTAGAGGTAGAAAAATTCTCAGGCAAAACTCACCTTGAGCTAGAGCGACGGTTAGATTTAAAATATGAAGGTATATCTATAAGAACAATATATGAAGCAAATGTATTCGCTTTTATACAGAGCCTTCATGCACTACTAGATTCATTGCCTTACGGATTGAACATATTCTATAACGTATACCCAGAGATAGAGGCTCCGAATATAGGCTGGAATAAGGACTTTATTTCTAAATATGTAAGATATTCATTTTATTCCTCATTGAAAACCATTAATGAAAATGAAACATTTGCGAAATTAAAATCGATAACTAACAAGGTTAAACATAAGCATATAATAAGAATTAGGAATACATATGAAACGCTGATTTTTGATGATTTCACTTACTACTTTGGTGGAGAGACTAAGAATGTAAAGAGCGAGGAGGTTAAGAAAGTGCTCACAGATTGCCACGACTACCTATTACCGAAGTACATAGACTTTTGGAATGAAGTCAAGAACTGCAAAGACGTTGATCTCGGATATTCAATTGAAAAATAACTAAAATTTGACCGTGTGTGAGATGAGAAATCATCCGTTTAATATTCGATGATGATGTGAGTTAACCTCTTAGAGACCTGTGCATGGAATTTAAAAAAATTATTGCTGGAGCTTTTGTTTACGTAGCCAAATATAGGCAAGTGCTTCTCAAAGCACTTGCTATTCCGTTTGGGATCTACTTACTAATTGATGCCTTAGCCTTGCTCGACCTGCATCCGTTGTTACGCTGGGTTTTTACAGCACTAGGTATTGGTGTCCAAGCAATATTTGCTATAACAACGCATAGGGTGGTTCTTCTCGGGCCGAGCTCTGTGTCAACGTGGGGAATTACTTCTTGGACAAAGAGGGAAACAGCATTCGTATTACACATACTTGGCCTTAGTTTGTTGATGATCCCATTTGGCCTCGTTGGCATTGTTCCAGTAGTTGGTGCGGTGGTGGCATTATTCCTTATCTGCTGGGTGACAGGTCGGTTATCATTAGTATTTCCTGGTATTGCGGTAGACAAAGGGGTTTCGTTCAAAGAGTCATGGGAGATGACAGAAAATTACCAAATACTTATGTTTTTGGTCGTAATATTATTTCCAGTGCTTTTAGCTATACCCGTTATAGTTCTTAATTTCATACCTTACACTTTTCTGTTGGCGTCATTTATTTCTACAGTGGTCGTCGTATTTCAAGTCGCCGCATTATCAATGGCGTATCAGCTTATTAGCAATGAAATATAAGGAGAGGATTATTACGGGTATGCAAGAATCGTTGAGAAAAGAAATAGCGCTGCGAAAAGTGAACTAATTATAATTTAAAGTTATTAAAAAGCACCAAGTTCGAATAGCTAAAAGCACCATCTCAGATGGACGTGTGTGAACCAATTAGGTAAAAATAATAATGTTTAAGCACAACCGTGATACACCCAAATGGAAATCCGGTACAACGAAATCAGCTCCTATCGTTGAGGATTACCCTGATTTTGAACCGGGGAGTTATACCTTTAACGGGGTATCTCGGCCTGTTTATAAATCGGGCGAAGGCCCTGCGATTATTGTGATTCATGAAATTCCGGGAATTTATGATGAGGTTTGGAATTTCGCTCGTCGTTTAAATAAAGAAGGATTCACGACGTATTTACCGTCTTTATTGGGTTTGCCGGGTATGGCGTATTCGACAGCGAATTTGGTGAAGTCGATGGCGAAGCTTTGTGTATCCAAGGAATTCAATCGCTTTGCATTTCGGGAAGAGGCGCCCATTGCCGATTGGTTAAGAGCCTTAGCACGAGATGCGCACCGCAGTTGCGGCGGGCCAGGTGTGGGTGCCATTGGTATGTGTTTTAGCGGCGGCTTTGCTCTGGCGATGATGGCGGACGAGTCGGTGATTGCGCCGGTGTTATCTCAGCCTTCTATGCCCTTAACCATAAGCAAAAAATTGCGTCGTGATATTGATGTGAACGCCAGCGATATTCCTAAGATTAAAGCGCGAATGGAGCGGGATGATATTTGTCTTATTGGACTTAGATTTAGCGGCGATAAATTGGTGCCGGCGAACCGATTTAGGTATTTAACTGAAACGTTTGGCGATAAGTTTGTTGGTATTAGTATCGATTCCTCTAGCGGGAATTCACATAATATCAAAGCGAATGCGCACTCGGTGTTAACCCGTGATTATGTGGATGAAAAAGACCATCCAACGTATCAGGCGTTTCAACAGGTGTTGGCTTTGTTTAAAAAGCAGCTGTGTTAATGCTGGCTAGCAGTGAGTAAATTCACTAATAGAAGCTAATAGTGGGCCTTATACAGGGCGCGCTAACTTTTCCAATAAGTTGGTGTTAGCACCAAAATAATGGTCATAAATTCTAATCTGCCAAGTAACATTCCAAGGCTGAGAATCCATTTGCTGCTGTCGGGTAGCGTAGAGAAATTGCCTGCAGGGCCGATAGTGTCGCCAAGGCCGGGGCCGACGTTCATCAGTGCGGTTGCCGCGCCGGTAAGGCTGGTGACAAGGTCTAGGCCGCTAAAGGCGAGTAGCAAGGTTATTACCACTAACGATAACAACATAATGAATATGAAGGTAACTGCAGACAGCACAATGCTGTCGTCTACAGCGCGGCCGTTGTAGTGACGCCGGATCATGGCGCGGGGATGGACTGCGCGCACGATGCTTTCTTGCATCATCATAAATAGTAATTGGAAACGGAAAATTTTAATGCCGCCGCTGGTCGAGCCAGAGCAGCCGCCAATAAACATGGCGAAGAAAAAGGCGGCTACCGCGAGGTTGCCCCACTGAGAGTAGTCACCGCTGGCAAAACCGGTTGTGGTAATAACAGACACTAAATTAAAGGTGGCGTAGGTAAAGGCATGCAGCAGATCAATACCGGTTTCTGACATGAGGTGTAGGGTAATAATAATACTGATGATGAGGATCGTAAGTAGAAAACCGCGAATCTGGTGGTCGTTAAATACTCGCCAATTACGTTTTACTAAAAAGTGAACGTAGATCGCAAAGGGTAGCGCGCCGAGGATCATGAATGTGATCGCTACCCAGTGGCTGCCGAGATCTGCGAACTGGGCGAAGGAGCTGTCGGAAGTTGAATAGCCGCCGGTGGAAATAGTGGTCATGGCGTGATTGACGGCGTGAAAGCCGTCCATGCCGGTGAACATAAATGCGAGTGTGCACAGAAAAGTGAGAATGATGTACACGTAAATAATCATGGTGACCATGGTGCGCGAGCGCGGCATGGCTTTGTCTGACCAGTCTGACGATTCGGTTTGGAATAAGCGCATACCGCCGACTTTTAAGAAGGGCAGAATCGCAACCGCCATACCGATAACGCCTAGCCCGCCAACCCATTGCAACATGGAGCGCCATACCAAAATGTCGTGGGCCATGGTGTCTAGGCCAGTGAGCACAGTAGAGCCAGTTGTGGTGAGCCCAGAAACGGATTCAAAAACGGCGTCAGTAATATCGCAAAAGCCGGGAATTAATAAAAACGGCAGTGCGCCGGTCAATGAAATTAATACCCACGAGGTTGTGGTGATTAAAAACATTTGGCGCGGAGTGAGCATATTAATGCGATGTGAGCGGGACAGCAGCCACCCCGCAGCCGCGAGGCCCACTGTTAGGGCAATGGCATTACTGAAGGCGGCGGTGTTGCCCGTATGGTAAATAATGGCCATGAGTAATGGCACGGTCATCATGAGTCCGAAAACCAGCAGAATTAAACTGCAAACTTTTAGAACCGGTTTGATGAGGGTGAACTGGGTCATTATCGGATCGCTGTCATTGTCTTTTGGATGCTCGCTTATCGAAGCTAATTAATTAACTGGCGATTTGATAATGCCCAGCTCAGCAGAGCCAGCACCACAGGAAATAATCGATTTAAAGGCGACATCGAGTTTTATATCGGGTCGCGGTTCTACGCATTCTGGTGGTAGGTGGTAGACAAAGCCAGAGGTGGGGTTGGGGCCGGTGGGTACAAACACCGTGTACCAGCCATTGCTATGGCGGCTGGTAATGATCGCGGTGGCCCGCGCAGGGCTTTGGGTGCCGTACAGTTGCACCACGGCGGCTTCGCCCTTGGTAAACGGCGAGTTGCTATTGGCGCCGAACATTTGTTGAATAATATCGCGAATCAGCCGATAGCCGGGGGCGAAACGGGCTAAATGGGCGTCGACAAAATTTTGAATCCAACGGCCGGCACTGGTCGCGACGATGGTGCCAACAATAAAGCAGCTAAGCAGAATAAGCGCTATGACTAGCACGTCTATGATAAGTGGCGGCGCGCCGGTTAAGCGAACTAGCGGGCCAGTCATGGGGGCAATAAGCGACTGCACACTGTTAACCGCCCAACGCAGACCTAGCAGCAGAATAATCACGGGCGCGATAACTAAAACGCCACCGATAAATGACTGACTGATGAAATGTTTAATTCTATTCATGATGGCCCGAGCTACGCGTGGTTTACCGCAATAGTAGCGATGTAGTGTGACAAGGATACCGCATTTGCGGTGTATGTAGTGCTACTGTTCTTTATCGCAGCAGGCTCAGTAATTGATCGAGAAGCCGCTCTAGTTTACGCAGCGAGCCGCATTCGGCCACGTAGTGACTGGCACTTTGATAGCGGCGAATTTCCGAGTCGCCAGTATTCCAGCTGTAATGTGACTCTGGGTTAAACCACAGCACCAGCTTGGCTCGATGATAAATACTGCGTAGTGCCTCGATGCCGGTGTCGCCGCCGTTGCCGCGGCCGTCGCCGAGAATGATCACACAACTGCGGCGATTGAGTTTGTCTTCTATTTGATTCCAAAAGCTATTTAGCGCCAAGCCATAATCGCTGCCGCCCAGACCATGGCGCTGCTGAATAATGGCCATGGCCTCGTCGGCGGGATATTGCTTAAACAAGTCGGTGACTTCAATACTTTGGCCGCAAAAAATAAAGCTGCGGGTATTGGGCAGCACATCGCTCAGGGCTTGCACAAAGAGCAGCAAGACCCGCGACCACGCACTGACCGAGCCGCTGATATCGCAGAGCACAAAAATGTCGCTTTTATCTTTGCGGGTGGTTTTCCAAAACCGGTGGAAGGGAATGCCGCCGTAAGCAATATTTCGACGCAGGGTTTTGCCTAAATCAAGTTTGCCGCGACGTGCGCGCTTGTGGCGTTGGCGGTGTCGTGAAGCCAGCTTTTTAGCAAGTTTGCGGATCAGTGGCGGCAGGCGTTCGCGGTGATAATGTTCCATTGCCGACAGCGAGGTGTCTTTTAAGGTGGCGTCGCGCAGTTGTTTGCCGGCGGCATCGTTGTTTAATAATAGCTGCCGGTCGATGACCTCTTTGACCGTCGCAATTTGGTGCTGGCGTAATTGCTCTAGTAAATGGGCTTGTTCGTCTTTACCAGCGTCTAAGAGCTGTTGAATGTCGCTTTGCTTTTGTTCGTCGTTGAGGGCATTTAAAATTTTGCGTCGATAAACTCCGCGCTGGGTGCGGAATTGAATATTTTCTAAGCCCACTTCCGCCGCTGCACGGATTACTTCGTTGAGGGTCGCGCTGTCTCGTTGGCTGCTTCCGGTTCCGCCGGAGCCTTGGCCATTTCCAGCCCCTTCACCGGCGCCGTCTCCTTCGCCATTATTTTCAGTATCGTCGCTAGGTTTGTCACTTGTGGCGTCACTCGTCTCATTCGGATTAGCACCGACTTGAGTTTGAAAAAAGCGCTCAAAGCATTCAGCAAAATTACTGTGGTCATCGACGGTTTTGGCAAGGCAGCTGGCGAGGCCATCGCGCAGAAGTGAGGGGTCACTATAGCCGAGGGTGGCGACTACACGCATTGCGTCTAAGGTTTCTGCCGTCGATATCGCCAAACCATGATTTCTCAGGTGGCGAATAAATTGCAGTAGGGTTTCGTCCACGGCGGTTACAGATTGCTATCGGCGCGTTTGATCAGGCCGTGTAATTCTGGGCTGACCATATTGATGTCTTCTTCGTATTTGAGCAGTACGTTGAGGGTATCTTCGACTAGCTCCCGCGATAGGCTATTGCAGTGCAGCAGTAACAGACTGCGAGCCCAGTCGATGGTCTCGCTGATGGCGGGCTGTTTCTTTAAGTCGAGTTTGCGAACGCCGTGGACGAAGTTGACCAGTTGGCGACGCAACTCGTCTGGAACAGCGGGTACGCGACTTTGCACAATGCGGCTTTCCAGTTTTGCCTCCGGAAAGGGAATATATAAATGCAGGCAGCGCCGTTTAAGTGCGTCGCTGAGATCGCGGGTGTTATTACTGGTTAGAATCACCAAGGGTTTATGAGTTGCTTTGAGGGTGCCGATCTCCGGCAGCGTCACACTGAAGTCGGCGAGAATTTCTAGCAGCAGCGATTCAAACTCGTAGTCGGCTTTGTCTATCTCGTCGATGAGCAATACCGCACCGTTCTCGCTTTGCAATGATTTGAGCAAGGGGCGGGGTTCTAAAAAACGTTCAGAATAAAAAATATCGTCAAAATTATGTAGGCGCTCAACCGCATTCGCTAAGCCATCGGTACCGTCGAGAATATCGTGGAGCTGTTCCTTCAACACCTGCACATATAAAAGCTGCTTGCTGTATTTCCAGTCATAGAGCGCCTTGCTTTCATCTAGACCTTCGTAACATTGCAGTCGGAATAAAGGCTTGGCCAGCATGGCGGCGGTGGCATTGGCGAGTTCGGTTTTGCCAACCCCCGGTGGCCCCTCGATAAGGATGGGGCGTTCCAATTGCTGTGCAATATAGAGCGTGGTCGCAATGGCAGAACTGGCGATATAGCCCTGTTCGGCGAGTTTGGCGATGAGCTGGTCTATGTCCTTGCGGGCGTCGGTCATATGCTAGTCCGAAATGTTATGTAATTTAGCCAGAAACAAGCGGCTTTAGGGCCGGCCAATGTTGGGGAAATTCGCGCTGGATTTGCTCTGCAGTAGCGAGGTGGTGATCTTCAAAATCAAAGCCTGGGCATACCGCCTCGGATATCAAAACGTGGTCGCCATCGCGTAGTTCCGACGCCTTCCAGCATCCACCGGGTACTAGCATCTGCAGCTGCTGACCGGCCGCAAAATCTGGTCCCATCACATGTTCGCTAAGACTGCCGTTGGGCGCGACTAAGGTGTAATGAATGGGGCTGCCGTGCTGCCAAAAATGCAGAATATCGGAACGGTTGCGGTGTAAGTGGCCGATAGGGCTGGTTTTGGTCAGTAGGTAATAAATGGACGACATCGCCGCGCGGTCGTTTATTGTATGGCCGGATGTAAAGGTTCTATAGAAGTAACCACCTTCAAGATGTGGCTCTAAATTAAGCTGCTCAATGAGGTCTTTGCTGGTGGTCCGTGCGCTAGTCAT